>JBBSSJ010000015.1:0-31703 GCA_038242095.1 Cytophagales bacterium | reverse complement strand
GCGGGTGAAGCCCCAGTAAATGCCCGTTTGGTGTTTGTGGTGACCGGGACTGTACTCGGTGAGCAAGCCCTTGCCATCGGGCGCCACGAGGGGGTGGAGGTAGGGCCGGAAATCAGCCTTGGCTACCTGGGTGAGGATCGGCTCGGTACTGCCCGCCCGCAGGATCGAAATTGTTTCAGCCCGCTCATCCTGAACCACCCGAAGTTCGGTAATTTTCGAGACGGTGTGCGTGGCCAGTGGCTCACCTTTCGGGTAGAAGAACAAGCCGAAAACAGCGGCAAGTAGCGAGAAGAGCAGGACAGTCGATCGAAACATAGAAATAGAGTGAGTTGGGTAATGCGCTTTTGTGAAAAGCAGTAAAATGCTGCAAATGAATAGCCTTTTTCCGTAGACAGTCAATGGCTGACGAGAAGATCGGCGCTGGCTGTGAGGCGAACTCCCAGCACTTTCGCTCGTGCAGCTACTCGTCAGGTCTGCTTCGCTGATTTCCCGCGAAAGCATCACAGAACATAGTCTCTTTTCAACACACTATGAAGTCCGCTTGCAGACGCTAATACCAAGGTGGTTCTTGACCTTCGCGTAATCTTTGATTACTATCTTCCTTAGAATAGCTTAGCACGTTAAATATTGGTCAGATTGATATTCCACTTTTTATCTTAACACCTGTGGACGTAACACGGTTAATTAACCAAAACCTCATCCATAAACACCCATGCCTTGGTGCCAGGGCGGGCGTGCCAGGCGGGTATTTTGGCCAGGGGGACGGCCACTACCTTAATGAATTTAAGCTTCGTCGGTGCGAAGTCGAAATCGTAGAGCATGTCGTCGCCGGTGGGGTCGCCTTTGCCGGGCATTTTGGGTTTTTTCGTTCCCAGAAGCTTCAACTGATTGACATTCATTCCGCCCCACACTTCCAGCTTAGTGGGAGGAAAGATGGAGGGCCCAACGCTTTGCAACATGCTCACCGAAATCTGCCGGGCCGTGACGGGCTGCTCGTAAGATAGCATGGCGATGAGCGGCTTCTCTTGGATGCCGATCCACTTCTTGCTGCCCGGAGAATGTTCGCTCTTAACTCCGTCGATCAGCACCCGGTCATTGGTCCCCTTGTAGAGATCATCCGGTTTATTTACCAGTTTCACGCTGTCCGGCGGGTAGGTGGTGTGGTAAAAGGTGCGTTTCGTTACGACGCTCCCTAACCAGCCCGGTGGTTTGAAGGCACGGGCTTTGAGCGTGACCGTATTGCTGATCCTGATGCCATCTTTATAGATGGGTGAATTAACGCTATCGGGTTCAGTGTCATCCAGCGTATAGCGAATCACGGCCCCGTTGATCTGGTGTTTGAGTTTGAGCGTGGCCTCGCCCAGCAAAATCTGATCCTTGTTGAGGATACTCGGCGGATTCAGTTTCAGTATCACGGTATCGCTGCGAAAGCCCGATTCCAGCGTCACGCCCCGTAGTTCTTTGCGGAGTTGCTTGAATTCCTCCGGATTGATACTTGTGTTCCAGACGTAGAGATCACGCAGCGATTCGGCTTTTTTGAGGGCGAGGAGCTGGGAAGCTTTAACGGGGGTACCCGTCAGCGAGAGTTCACGCAAATGGGGCAGTTTGGCCAGCTCGCCCAGGGTACTTCCGGTAATATCGGTAAAGTTCAGGAGCAGTTTACGGAGATTGCCGAACTGCGCGATCAGCTTCAGGTCTTCGTCCTTCACGGGCATTTTGCTGACATCCAGCTCCACGATTTGATCTTTGATGGGGGTCAGACCGCTCAGGTCGGAGCTTTGAAAGGCTGATTCGCTGAAAAAGCTCATCGACAGCGCGGGCGATTTTGCCGACAGCGGCGTAATGATCCGGTAATCGGTGTTCAGCTCCCGAATCTTCTGATCGTCCGCCGCTGCGAATTCGTAGGTGTCCTGGTTCTCGGCCACCGTCAGGCGATTGGAGGCGAAGCGGTACAGCGGATCGTCGGCGGGAAATTCCACGACCCTAGCCGTGAAGCTTGACCCACGTCGAATCCAGCTTTCAAGTACTTGAATTTCATCGTCGGTTAGCTGCACCTTGCCCCGGGGCGGCATGTGAAGCTTATCATCAAGCGGAAGATGAGCCATCTTCATGATCATTCCCAAATCGGCCCGCGTGGTATCCCAGGGAGTACCGTTCTTGCCGCCTTTGGCGAAGAGTTCGGCCGTAGTCATTATTAGTTCATTCTTGGCTTTCTGCGGATTGTGGCAGCCCACGCATTTTTCTTCTAAAATCGGCTGCACCACGTGGGCGTACACCAGCGCGTCGTCCATCGCCACTAATGGAAACTGCTCGTCGGACATGAGCGGTGCCAGCAGAAACTTCTCGCCGTGCGTGACGATGGCTCCTAAATGCCCGGCCACCAGCACCACGACCATCGTCATGCCAGACAATACCTTTGTAGACAATTCATACTTAGGTAAATGATTACGGAAGGCGTACCAGCCGAAACTCACGAAAGCCGTAATAACGCCGGTCCACTTATGCCAGAATAGAGCGTCGGAGTCGTAGGCGGTTTCCTTTGAGAGAAGAAAACCCATCATAGCCGTCAAGGTAGCCGTAAAAACACCGAGCAGAAGCATATTATTCGCCCAGTACTCGTACTTAGAGCCTACCTCGGGCCGGGGCGCGACAATGACCCAAATTCCGTACAGAATCAGCACAGTGATGGGGAAGTGCAGTAGTAGCGGATGCATCCGCCCTGCCACTTGTAGCCACTGCGGAATGACTAACTGGCTTTCAAACACCAGAAGAAAAGCCAGCAGGCAGACTAGGAAAAAGGTAACGTTATAGAGTTGAGTGGTGAGGCGGGGCATCTTTCAATTTTGATTGAGTGATTGAGAAAATGAGGGAATATTGAGGAACTATTTTCATTTCCTCAATATTCCCTCATTTTTCCATTCAAAACTTTCTAAGCAATGACCCCTTTCACCACTTTCCCCGCCACGTCGGTCAACCGGTAGCGGCGGCCTAGGTGTTTGTAGGTGAGCTTCTCGTGGTCAAGGCCCATTTGATGGAGGATTGTGGCGTGGAAGTCGTTGACGTGGACGGGGTCTTTGACGATATTGTAGCCAAACTCGTCCGTCTCACCGTAAACGCCGGGCTTGATGCCGCCGCCCGCCATCCAGACCGTGAAAGCGCGCGGATGGTGGTCGCGACCGTAATTATCAGGAGCGAGTTTGCCTTGGCAATAGTTTGTGCGTCCGAACTCTCCGCCCCAGATCACCAGCGTTTCGTCGAGCAGCCCGCGTTGTTTCAAATCAGTAATTAAAGCGGCCGACGACTGGTCGACATCCCTGGCTTGACCCAAAATTTCGTTGGGCAAATTACCGTGGGCGTCCCAGCCCTGGTGGTAAAGTTGCACGAAACGCACGCCTTTTTCCGATAATTTTCTGGCTAAAAGCACGTTGGCGGCGTAGGTGCCCGGCACCAGGCACTCGGGACCGTACAGTTTGATGGTGCTCTCCGGTTCGCGGCTTAGGTCCGTGATTTCCGGCATTGCGGTTTGCATCCGGTAGGCCATTTCGTACTGCTGAATCTTGGTGTTGATCTCGGGATCGCCGAATTCGTCGTAGGTTCCCTGGTTCAGTTCGGCCAGCTTGTCGAGCATTTTGCGACGTTCGGCCATGTCCATGCCGTCGGGGTTATTGAGGTACAGCACCGGATTCTCGCCGCTACTGAACTGCACGCCCTGGTGCACCGAATCAAGGAAGCCATTGGTCCAGAGTTTGGAATAAACACCCTGCCCGTTACCCTTGCCACGCGAAAGCAGTACGCAGAAGGCGGGTAAATTCTTGTTCTCGCTGCCCAAACCATAACTAAGCCACGACCCCATGCTGGGCCGGTTGCCGACCTGCGCGCCCGTCTGGAAAAAAGTTAGAGCCGGGTCGTGATTGATGGCTTCAGTGTGGAGGGTTTTAATAAAACAAATATCATCGGCGACATTGGCGATGTTGGGCAGCAGTTCACTGACCCACATACCCGACTGCCCGTGCTGTTTGAAGTTGAAATAACTACCCGCCAGCGGAAAAGACGATTGCCCGGCGGTCATGCCCGTGAGTCGCTGCTCCCCCCGAATGGAGGCTGGAAGTTCCTGTCCCTGCATCTTGTTGAGCATCGGCTTGTAGTCGAATAGGTCCAACTGCGAGGGCGCACCGTTTTGGAATAAATAAATGATGCGTTTGGCCTTGGGCGCAAAATGGGCCAGTCCCGCCAGAGCGGCGTCAGCATCGGCATCGGGATCGCCGCCGCCTTTAAAAAGGTCAGGCATCAGCAACGAACCTAACGCCACACTCCCCAAACCCAGACTAAGTTTGGATAAAAAATGCCGACGGTTCTGATTCAAGCCAAATTCAAATATGTTCTTTTCCATAATTCAATTGTGAATCAGTGAATATCGGGATGAACTGGCGAAAGAAATATTCACTAATTCGGACATCCCGACATTCACAGTTGATTTTCAAGTCTTAGTAATCGCCTCCTCCATGTTATAAATCGTACTCACAACCTGCATCAGAGCGGCCCAGGCGTTACGGTCGCTGATTTTGGCGGTGGGGTACTCGCCAACGTCGAGAGTCTTGGCGGCGTTTAGTTTTTTTTGTTTGAAAAGGTTGGCCTGCTCAACGTAGTAGCCTTTCAGGATGGTGAGCTCTTTTTCCGTGGGCTTCCGGCAGACGATGCGGCGGAAGGCTTGGGTGATTTTGGCATCAGTGTCACCTTTCTCCTGCATGAGTTTTTGGGAAAGAACGCGGGAGGCTTCCAGTACTGTGGGATCGTTCATCATGACCAGCGCTTGCAGTGGCGTATTAGTATTGGACCGCACCACCTCGCACTGGTCGCGGTTGCTGGCGTCGAAGATCCCCATCGAGGGCGGCGGAACCGTGAGTTTAATGAAGGTGTACATGCCGCGCCGGTACAGCGCATTGCCTTTGTCCTGAAAATACTCTTTCAGTTCTCCCCTCCCCGACGAGGCCGATTCCCATAAGCCGTCGGGCTGGTAGGGTTTTACGCTCGGTCCGCCGGTCTTATTGACCAGCAAACCGCTACTCGACAGCACCACATCGCGCACGAATTCCGCTGGAATGCGGTAGCGCGCGCCTCTTGCCATGTAGATATTGTCGGGATCGGCCGCCATTTTCTTCGGATCGACTTTCGCCGATTGGCGGTACGTAGCCGAGGTGACGATCTGCTTTATGAGCCGCTTGATGTTCCAGCCGTGTTCCATGAAGTCCACCGCTAGCCAATCTAGCAGTTCAGGGTGGGTGGGCAGGTCGCCCTGCATCCCGAAATCTCCGGTGGTGCGCACCAAGCCACGGCCAAAGATCTGCTGCCACATTTGGTTGACAAAAACCCGCGCCGTGAGCGGATTGTTCTTATTGACGGTCCACTTGGCTAAGCCCAACCGGTTACGGGGGTACTTCGTAGTGTCGAACTTCATCACGGCGGGCAGTGGCTGGGCATACACCCGCGTGGTGGGGGCATCGTACACGCCGCGATCGAGTACAAAAGTCGGGCGCAGGGTGTCTCGCTCCTCCAACACCGAAACGGTAAGCGCGCTGGTGTCCTGTCGGTTCAAAAATGAGAGCAGGTTACTGGCGTCCGCATCGGATATGGTGACCAGGGGCTTCTTAGCAGGTTTGGATTGGGTCACATCGCCTTCGTAACCTACTTCCGGCGTATTGTTAAAGAAAGCGAACATCGAGTAGTAGTCCTTCTGCGAAATGGGGTCATACTTGTGGTCGTGGCACTGGGCGCATTCGGCGGTCATAGCCAGGATGCCCTTGGTGTAGGTTTTTGTTTTGTCCAAAATGTACTCGACGCGGTATTCCTCGGGAATTACGCCGCCCTCTTCGGTGTACTTGTTATTGCGGTAGAACCCGGTCGCCAGGATTTTTTCCTTATCCGTGTTGGGCAGCATATCGCCCGCCAACGTCCAGGTCACGAACTTATCGTAGGTGAGGTTTTTGTTAAAAGCGTGGATCAGCCAGTCGCGCCACGGCCATTGGGTTCTTATGTTGTCGTCCTGGTAGCCGTAGGAGTCGGCGTAGCGCGAGATGTCCAGCCAGTGCACGGCCATTTTCTCGCCGTAAGCGGGCTGTTTTATTACTTCATCCACAATTTTGGAGTAAGCCTGTTCGCTGTTGTCGGCCAGGAATCTATCCTGCAATTCCAGTGAAGGGACCAATCCCGTCAGATCCAGCGACATGCGCTTGAGCAGATATTGCTTATCAGCAGTTTCGTTTGGTGCAAATCCTTTTTCCTCCATTTTGGCTAGCACAAAGCGGTCAATTTCGTTACGAGCCCAGTCTTTGTTTTCTACCTCGGGCAGCGCGGCTTTCTTGGGCGGCACAAAGGCCCAGTGTTTCTCGTACTTGGCACCCTGCTCAATCCATTTTTTCATTAGCTTTACCTCGTGTTCGCTTAGCAAATTAAGGTGGGACTCAGGCGTGGGCATCTGATAGCTGGGATCTTCGGAAGTAATGCGGCGGTAGACTTCGGACTGATCAGGTTTACCCGCCACAAAGGCGAAGGCCCCCTTGGTTTCCCGCAAGGGTAAAAATGCTACTTCAGCCAAATCCAGCCGCAGCCCCGCTTCGCGCTTATTCGCGTCAGGGCCATGACAGGCAAAGCACTTGTCCGACAACATGGGCCGAATGTGAAAGTTGTAGCTGACGACGTCAGGGATGCTTTCTTTACTGGCTAGATTGTTTTTCTGGAAGCAGGAAACAACCACAAGTGCCAGGAAGGCAAGAAAAGTAAAATAGAGAATTAATCGGTTTTTCATGTTATCAAGACTTGCTCATAAAATGTATTTTTGTTTTGAAAGTAGATCAACCAGTGGTTGATTTTTGGTCAATATTCTCTCAATTACGCCATATTCTGACCCTAATTGGGTGATTTTAACATATCAGTCGCTGGGCGGATATGTTCGTCTTTTTAGCTTAACAAAGCTGGATTTTGCCTGCTCCGACTCTAAAATGAATCATTCGTGTAAATCATACTTTTTCATGAACAAGTTATATTTACATATGTTCATACAAACATACATAGATTTTTATTTATATTTACAAAAAATAAGATTATATGATGAAATATTGCATTCTATTTCTGGTAATAGCTTGTCTTTCGTGCGTTGAGCAATCGTCCGACAAAGATCTGGCTGCAACATTGCCGGAGGTCGATGAAACAAAATTTACGGCCGCGCCCGCTCCGGAATGGTCAGATTTGTTCCTGAGAAAGTCGGGTTGGCTTGGGGGGGACGGCATATTCGCCATACCCTTTTCGGGCAAAGATTCTGAAAAACGAGATAGTGTGCTTCTCCTGTTCAGCGATACCATGGTCGGGGAAATCGAGGGAGGCAAACTTAAACCGGGCTTAAAGCTGGTAAACAATTCAGTGGCATTATTGAAAGGTAAAACGCCGGATTCAACGCGTATTGATTTCAAAATCGCGGGACAAAAGGCAGCCTACTGGGCTATTTTCACGCCCGAAGCGGATAAGCCCGATAAGGATACTTATTTTTGGCTGGGCGACGGATTTGTCAATCCGGACGCGGGTAAGGACCTGTTTGTTTTTGCTTACAGAATCACCAATACCCACGATAATTCGGCTTTTCCGTTTAAAGAGACAGGCAACGTACTGATCCGTGTACCCGCAGGAAGCCATTTTCCCTACGCCGACTATCAGCAACTGGAACTTCCTTACAATAATTATAAAGCGGGCGAAGAAACGATCTCTTTTGGCGCGGCGGTTTTCAACAATAGTGAAGCGGCCGGAGAAGTAGAACCCGATGGCTTTGTGTACGTATACGGGACGAAGGGGATCACTAAAAAACTGGTTTCGGCCAGGGTAAGGCCTGGCCGGATCGCCTCTTTTGACCAATGGGAATTCTGGAATGGTAAAGATTGGTCAGGAGATGTGAAAACAGTAGCTGCACTAGCCGATTCTGTTTCCAATGAAATGAGTGTAAGCGTATTGTCACCAGGAAAATATGCATTAGTTTATCAGTTAGGCAGCATTTTTCCAGAAATTTGTATGCAGGTGGGGCCCACGCCCGTCGGCCCGTTTGGTCCCCGGATTGTACTTTACAAAACCTCGGCCGACATTCAGGACCCTGACTTGTTTACCTATAACGCCAAAGCCCATCCGGCCTTATCGGAGCCGGGGGAATTGCTGATTTCTTATAATGTAAATTCTTTCAAGTTTTTCGAAGTCGTGCAAGAGAAACCTAACCTATACCGTCCGAGATTTGTCCGGGTCAAATTTGGCCGGAACGCTAAATAGTAACGGTCAATTCGCCCAGGTTACGGCGAGTTCTCCTCCGTGGCAGTAAGCGAATCCTATTGAAGCTCTTGGGTTGAAATGTAAGAAAAAAGTGAAAGCACCTCTTCTTGTATTGCAGGCTTTTGACGGCGACGGCCCAATAGCAGGCAACGCCGGACCATCGAAAAGTTATGGATGTATGGCTGGTATTGAAAACCCATTCTGACTCAGGGTTCCCGGACCTGCCGTAGAATGTTTTTACCAGATACCGCGGTGAAATAATGGACAGCGCCTCCAATGAGCGCAAAAATGACCGATGTACCCAGCCACTCGTGGGTGCTGCCGACCCTGCTGAACTATGCGGGTCGAGTTCCTTCAATTATGTTGCAATCTGGCGAGCTAACATGCCCGCATTTCACCGCTGTTTTGGTGGGAGGGAGCCGACGATTCTAGCATACTTTGCAAATGTACGCCCTTGTATTACGGCTTGGAAGTAAAACCTCTGGCAAACTGGCCCAGCCGAAATTACTTGAGTTTCATCATGATTAAGGGAGCCTATGCGCCGGTGAGTTTTGTGCTGGAATAACTCAGGCATTCGTTTACTTTGCATAAACATAAGGTTTTGTGACCTGCCCAATTTGCTATTTTTGTTTTGCCTTCCTGCTTTCGTATTCATGGAATATAGTATTGATCATAAAAGTCCGGTCCCTTTGCACATTCAGGCAGAAAATCTGCTCCGAACTATGATCGTCGATCCGGAACATTTGAATGGAAAATTTTTGCCAAATGAAGTGGCGTTGGCAAAGCAGCTGGCCATTTCAAGATCGACTTTACGGCAGGCATTGAACAAGTTGGTCTACGAAGGACTGCTCATTCGGAAAAAAGGGATCGGTACTAAGGTTGCTGAGCCAGTCATTAGCTCCAAATCAAAAAACTGGTTGAGCTTTACTCAGGAGATGAATGCGAGAGGAATCATCGTCAAAAATTTTGAATTGCACGTCACCTGGATTTTACCGGATCAGAAGATTGCCAACTTTTTTGAAATTGGCATGGATAAAAAAATCCTGAAATTAGAACGCCTCCGAGGTAAGGGAGAGGGGCCATTTGTATATTTCATATCCTATTTCCATCCGAGGGTGGGTTTGACGGGAGAAGAAAACTTCAAACGGCCGTTGTATGACATTCTTGAGAAAGACTATATGGTAGTGGCCACCCTTTCCAAAGAGGAAGTCAGCGCAATCGCCGCAGACAGGTTCTTAGCAGCTAAATTGGATGTGGAGTTAGGAAGTCCCATATTTTTGAGAAAGCGGTATGTTTTTGATCAGGGTGAAAGACCCTTCGAATATAACGTTGGTTATTACCGGGCCGACAGCTTTGTATACACCGTCGAAAGCGTCAGGGAATAATACTTGCGTTTATTGATGGTCGTTCGTTACGCTAGTTAACCGCCCATTTCGTATTGTCCTTCATCAGGTACCCAACCTATCTGAGGAGAAAATCTTCCTGACCCCGTTTCGCAAGATAGTAGACAACACTTGTCCACATTTTAAAAAACAGTTTGGCGTCTAGTGTACATTCAGCTTAGGGACTGGTTATCAAAAAGATTATAAATAGCCCTACCGACATCATTTTGATATAACTTACTATATATCAATAACTTATTATCTATTAGATATTTTATTTTTAATTGGCATTATTTTTCGAAATAATAATATTTTAAATATTATTTGTTACTTGCATAATATGTCTATATGTTTGTACATATGAGAGTTTATATTAAAATTCGGTGAGTGAAAGTGCTTTTGCCAAGGCATAGCTATGAGGATTGTTGACTGTTGCCAACCAATTTTAGATATAGGCATATAGTTTTGGAGCAAGAAGAATTACCGCAGCGTTTTCAATAGAACACTTAATATGATGCCACCTTTTAACAAAAACCAATTGCTTTATGAAACCAGAACTACCAAAAAACACTGGAAACAAAGCGTAGCGCACCTTTTTGGGAATTGCGCTGGTGGGTCTTCTGACCCCAACGGTATGGGCAAACAGCAGCCCCCCGCGCGTCGGGTTACTAAGCCACACATCTGGTGTTACCGTCCCTAGTGCACATGCGACCCGCATGGTGGTAGAGCAGGCTATTAGCGGAACTATCACGGACGAAAGTAACGCGGGGATACCGGGAGTGAATGTATTGGAAAAAGGCACCACTAACGGGGTGGTATCGGACAAGGACGGCAAGTACTCGATCAGTGTAAAAGATGGGAACAGCGTGCTTGTTTTCTCTTTTATTGGTTATGTAACGAAAGAGACTAAGGTGGGTTCAAGCTCAGTGGCCGATATTCAATTGGAAGTATCGTCCCAGGAATTGAACGATGTGATCGTGGTAGGGTATGGCACCCAGAAGCGATCGGAACTGACCAACGCGGTAGTGCAGACCACGGGTGCCGAGATTAAGAAATCAAGTGCGGCGTCGCTGTCTAATTCGCTGGCGGGCCGGATGGCAGGGGTTTTTGTTACGCAAAGCAGTGCAGTACCGGGCTTCGATGACGCACAAATCCTAGTAAGGGGAGCCAGTACGTACCGAAATTCCTCAGCCCTGGTCGTAATCGATGGCGTTGCCAGCGCCGACCCCGACGGACTAAATCGTTTGGACCCAAATGACATTGAAACTATTTCGGTGTTGAAAGACGCTTCGGCGGCCATTTATGGGGCGCAGTCGGCGGGTGGGGTAATCCTGGTCACTACCAAAAGGGGTAAATCGGGTAAGCCCTCATTCAATTTTTCAACAACCCAGTCATGGCAAACGCCAACCACGAGAGTAAAGTCAGCCGATGTATTCCAGTACACGAAAGTGCTCAATGACCGGAGAACGCTCGAGGGAACACCTCCCGACTTTCCCGATGCTTTGGTAGACGCTTTCAGAACAGGAAAACGGAGGCCCGAAAACTGGTTTGACGCTTTGATTGGGCCACCGGCAAGACAAACCCGGTACTCGTTAACGATGCGGGGTGGTACGGATAAGGTTCGGTATTTTGTATCACTTGGTAGTGCGTCGCAGGGGAGCATCCTTCGTGGTGACGAAAAAACGAAGCTGAGACAATTTAATGTAAGAAGTAATGTGGATGTGACGGTTAACAAGGATCTGGAAGTTGGTCTAGACCTGTCAATCCGCGAGAAATCGGTTCAAACTCCTCAGGGTGGACCTGGCGGAGGCCTGGGTTCACTGGCAACTACCAGCCCTTTGCAGGAAGCTTACATCGGAGGCGATTTCCGATATCCGGGCGAAGGGTGGGCTCAACTAAACCCGGCGGCCCGATTGCTTAGTCCTGGTTATAATAGATCCAAGGATGATGTAATCAGCGGAATGCTGCGCTTCAAATACAACCTTCCTTTTGTGCTAGGATTGGCCATGGATGGCTTTTTGTCCGTGGTCAAAACCGTCGATTATGGTAAACAGTTCAACTACATTTGGGCCTATTACGAGAGGGCACCTGATGGTACCATCGTAAAAAAACAGTCCCGGTCGGTGGAAGATATCGGTTTGCGGGAGGATTTCAACCAAAGTCTACGCGTGACGGGTAACGTAAAACTTCTTTATAGTAGAATGTTCGCCCAAAATCACAAAGTAAACGCCTTCGTCGCTTATGAGCAGATGGGTTATGATGACAACAACTTCTATGCGCAACGTCTCGGTTACGATTCACCATTGATCGATCAGCTCTTTGCGGGAAGTACAAACCGGTCAAACTGGAACACGAACGGTACCGCCAACGAATCGGCTAGGCAGAACTTCTTCGGCCGCCTAAGCTATGATTTCAAAGAAAAGTATCTCTTTGGTTTCAGCGCGAGGTACGACGGTTCGCCAATCTTTCCAAAGGAAACCCGTTTTGGATTTTTCCCGCAGGTTTCGGCGGGTTGGGTAATCAGCAACGAGGCGTTTATTCCGACAAACGTAATAAACTTCCTGAAATTGAGAGCTTCCTGGGGACGATTGGGCAACGACAGGGTTGCTCCCTTCCAGTATATCGCTGCCTATGGATACGATGCCGGTTGGGTAGTGAACGGCGTAGATGCCCGTGGTATCGCCGTGAAGTCCACGCCCAATCCAAATATTACTTGGGAGGTGAGCGAAAAAACAGACATCGGTCTGGAAGCGGCCTTTTTGAACAACAGTTTGACTTTTGAACTGGATCTTTTCAGAAACAGAACTTCCAATATTCTTGGTAGAAGGCAAGCCTCCATCCCGGGCTACACAGGGTTACTACTGCCGGATGAAAACATCGGTAAAATGAATAGTCAGGGGATTGAGTTTCAGGCAGGATACCGGCATACCTTCTCAAATCTTACTGTACGCGTCAATGGTAATATATCGTATAACAAAAACGAAATTATCTACTTCGACGAAACTCCTCAGGCGGAGTCGTACCAAAAACTTGAGGGACAGCCTCTGGGATCCCGGTTGGTGTATAAATCCATCGGTATTTATCGGTCTCAACAAGACCTCGATAATAATGTAAATTATCCTGGTGCAACATTAGGGGGTTTGATCTTCGCCGATCTGAACAAGGATGGAAAAATTGACAGTAATGACCGTTACATGTTCAATACGACCAACAATACCGAAGCGGGTGTTTACTCTGTTTTCCCCAGCACGCAATACGGGATTAGTTTCGGACTGGATTACCGGAATTTCGACCTGTCGATGTTGCTACAAGGGCAAAGTGGTGCGAAGTTGCGCTTGAATAATACGTTCAATTCCGGAGCTGCCGGTAATGGATTGGAATACGTGGCGCTCAACAGCTATTCAAAGGAGAATGTGAACTCGGTGCTTCCGATGATTGCGCCAACGGGACTTGGTAACTCCGATAGCGATTTTTATTATCACAAGGCCACGTGGATGCGGATGAAAAATATCCAGCTGGGTTACACGCTCCCCATTGACCTGCTTTCAAGAGCAAAGGTTGCGTCATTTCGGGTCTATGTATCGGCCGATAATGCTTTCATGATATTTAATTCTCTCAGTAAATTTGGTAATGGTGACCCGGAATTCCTGAGTGGTAACGGTGGAGTTTATCCCAACATGAAAACAATGAGCTTCGGAGTCAATCTTACCTTCTAATCAGAGACACCTTATGAGATATTCAACGAATAACAGCTTAGCGAAGCGAGCGCTGTCACTATCGATTATCGGCCTGATCGCCATGGTAACTTCTTGTGACGTGCTGGATAAAAAACCGCTTGATACCATTTCCGATGATGCGGTATTTAACGATGCAGTGTTTCTGCAGAATTACGTATACAATGTCTACAATGGTATCAAACCACCGTGGGCACCAGGAACCGGCGGCTACGATGCGCTCACCGATATTGCCGTGAACCAACCTGAGACGCACGAGCGGTCAGCAGGAATCCGCAATTACCTGGAGGGCAACCTGACGGCCGACAACGTATCGGATCTGGCAGCGGTAGGAAACAGCCCGCTTTGGGATTTTGAGTACGGCTATATTAGGCGAGCCAATGTATTCTTCGAAAATATTGAGAGCTCGACCATTGAGGTTGAAAAGCTTGGCCCTATGAAGGGTGAGGTGCACTTTTTACGGGCGTGGATGTATTTCGAGTTGATGCGGACGTTTGGCGGCGTACCCATTATCAAGAATAGCTTTCAACTAAAGTCTGAGAGTTTCGACGTCCCCAGAAATACATTTGACGAATGTGCGCAATTTGTTTTGAGTGAAACAGATCTGGCTATCGGGTTTTTGGAAGGAGTGCCGGTTAGCTCCGGTAAAATCAGCAAGGCTGCTGCTATTGCATTTAAGGCGAGGGTATTGCTTTATCTAGCCAGCCCGCTCAATAATCCGGATAACGATATGGCCAAGTGGAAAGCCGCCGAAACGGCTACTAAAGCGGTATTCGATTTAGGGTTCACGTTGCATCCCCAATATGCCGACATTTTCAAAAAGCCGTTAAAAACCGACGAAACAATCTTTGGCAAAGCGTTCACCCCGGCAACCAGGATTCCCGGTTGGGGTTATAACTACGACTTTTGGCCTAGTGGGTTCGACGCGCAGCAGAGACTTTGTCCCACCCAGAATTTCGTGAACATGTTTCAGCTGGCCAATGGGGAATATCCTTACGCGGCGGACGGGGTAACTGTCAATGCGGTATCGGGATATGACCCGCAGCATCCGGAGAAAAACCGGGACCCAAGGTTTTATGACGCGGTTATCTATCCGGGGGCAGGCCCGTTGAATATCATCGACGGTTCAAAAAGTACCCAGCGGCTTTACGAATATTGGGAAGATGCCAATCCGAACGCTGACAATGCGCCGCCCTATATTAATCCCAATAAAGTGGATCCCAAAAACGGCCAGAATCTTTTTGATTTTGGTCGGGATTCAAAAACCTACTGGGTGAAAGGCTTGACCCCATTCCATTGGCGGGTGCAAACGGGCTACACATTTAGGAAAGCCGATGATTTCGCCGGACCTCGTGCCAGTTTTGACTTTGACTATAACCAAGTGATTGTTTTCTTGAGATTGACCGAGTTTTACCTGAACTACGCTGAGATCCAGATGGCTCTCGGCAACGAGGCGGTAAGCAGAGAATACATTAACAAAGTGAGAAAGAGAGGCTCCGTTAATATGCCCGATATCAAGAGCACCGGCGCCGCCCTGCTAAGGGATTATCGAAATGAAAGGGCAATCGAACTCCATTTGGAAGATTCACGGTTCTTTGACCTCATGCGCTGGAAAGCTGCACCGGGCAACGTAGACATTGCGGTTCGGGGGCTTACGAAAGTGACGATGGACTGGTCGAATGCGAAACCAGGTGATCAACTGGGCAAACTGACTTATAGCTACGGCGTGATCCCAGAGGCTGAGGTGAGAAGACCATGGAAGGGCGACCACTATTACCTGTTCCCGATACCGAATTCAGAAATTAGAAAAAGCAACGGTGCACTGAAGCAGAACCCAGGTTATTGATAATAGTATTGTTCTAGAACAAGTTAGGCTAGTTTGTTAATATGTTTTTAACCAGTGGTAGGCAAATGCGCCCCCACTGGTTTTTTAACATCAGTCATCTCAGGATGGACTTTTGAAATCGTTTGACATTACTGTGAAATCCATTCTTATATATCTCTTGGCTGGTACCACGATGTTTTGTGGTTCCTGTAAAAAAAGTGACAAGCTTTTTCAGCTCATATCCTCAGATCATTCAGGGATTGATTTCAACAACCAGATCGTCGAGAACGATTCCATCAATCCAATCAGCCTAATCAATGTTTACAACGGAGGTGGGGTGGGCGTGGGTGATTTCAATAACGACGGTTTGCAGGATATATATTTTACTGGCAATGTGGTGTCCAATAAACTCTACCTGAACAAAGGCAAAATGCAGTTTGAAGACATTACGGCTAGCGCGGGCGTGGGTGGAGAGGATAAATGGTGCCGGGGTGTGGCCGTGATCGATATCAACAACGATGGGTGGATGGATCTGTACGTGTGTGCATCGGTATATGAGGAACCTGAGAAGAGGAAAAACCTGCTGTACATCAATCAGGGTAAAACTGGAAGTGAATCTGTTGCTTTTAAGGAGTCGGCTGCGGAATATGGGCTCAACGACACGTCCCATACGACCATGGCCAGCTTTTTCGATTACGATAATGACGGCGATTTAGATGTCTATCTGGTAGTCAATCAGATGGTTCCCAACGTAAACCCTTCGGCTTTCAAAGCCAAAATTACGGATGGCTCGTTCCCCAGCACGGGTCGGCTTTACCGCAACGACCCGTCTCCGCTATTGAATCACCCCGTATTTACGAATATAACCAGTGAGGCCGGACTGACGATAGAAGGGTACGGGCACAGCGTGAACGTGACGGACATTAATCGGGATGGTTGGAAAGACATTTTTGTGAGCAATGATTTTATCGCTAATGACCTCTTGTATATCAATAATCAAGACGGGACTTTTACCGACAAGGCCGCCTCGTATTTCAAGCATACTTCGGCTAATGGCATGGGCCAAGACGTGATCGACATTAACAATGACGGGCTGTCGGATATAATAGAGCTGGACATGAACCCGGAGGACAACTACCGCAAGAAAATGATGTCGGGGCCGGGTAGTTACCAAAGCTTTCAGTTGAACGATTTTTTTAAATATCAATACCAATACGTAAGAAATACAATTCAGCTGAATCAGGGGCCCAGGGTAAATGCCAATGACTCGATCGGCGATCCGATCTTCAGCGAGGTAGGGTACATTTCTGGTATTTCAGCCACCGATTGGAGTTGGACACCGCTTGTGGCTGATTTTGACAATGACGCGTTAAGGGATATTGTCATTACCAATGGCTTCCCAAGAGACGTAACCGACCGCGATTTCATGGCCTACAGGATGGAAGCTGCGCCTGTAGCGTCACAATTAGAGACAATAGCCCAGATACCAGAGGTCAAGCTGCACAATTATGCGTTTAAAAATACCGGAAACTGTGCATTCACGGATGTTTCCGACGACTGGGGGCTTACAGTTAGCACTTTTGCGAATGGTGCTGCGTACGCCGATCTGGATAATGATGGCGACCTCGACATGATTATAAATAATATCAATGATGCCGCCTCACTTTACGAAAATACCCTGATGGACGCCACACCGGTAGATAAGCATTACTTGACCGTACAGTTGGTCGGTGACTCGCTCAACCGAAGGGGATTGGGCGCGTGGGTCGAGCTGTATTACCCAGGTGGTCATCAGGCGTACGAGCAGACACCTTATCGTGGTTACCTGTCTTCCGTGCAGCTAAACCCGTATTTTGGCCTCGGGGCCGTGTCGGTGATTGATTCGCTGATTGTCAAATGGCCGGACGGGAGCAAGCAGCTTGTAGCCAACGTTAAAGCGGACCAAATAGTAAAGGTCAATAAATTAAACGCGAAGGAAAAGTACGATTGGAATCGTTCCTATTTAGCCCAAAATACCCTATTTCGTGAAATGTCAGGTTCGTTGGGTGTGGATTACGTGCATTCCCAAATGGACCATATCGATTTCAATATTCAGAAATTACTCCCTCACAAATTTTCCGAATATGGCCCCTCGCTGGCTGCCGGAGATCTGGATGGCGATGGGTTGGACGATCTTGTAATTGGGGGCAACTCGGCATCCGGTACCGCCGTGCTGACTCAACAAATGGACGGTTCATTTGTCCAAAAAAATATTATATCCGCAAGTGCGGATCCCAATACGCATTACCAAGATATGGGAATGTTGCTGTTCGATGCTGACCGTGATGGAGACTTGGATCTCTACATTGCGCGGGGCGGATACAATGCCAAATCTGGTACGCCTGCTTATCGTGATCAGTTTTATGCTAATGACGGTAAAGGGGGCTTCACCCTGGATAGTCTGGCATTTCCGCAAAATTTCACCAGTAAGTCATGCGTCAGGGCGGCTGATTACGACAAGGATGGCGATCTCGATTTGTTCGTTGGCGGGCGGGTCGATCCAGGGAATTATCCCAAACCGGTTTCCAGCTTCATTTACCGGAATGATTCAAAGAATGGGAAAATCAGCTTTACGGATGTTACTAGGCAGATCGCGAAGGAGTTACCCAATATTGGATTGGTGAGCGACGCTGTTTTTAATGACTTTAATAACGATGGCTGGCCGGACCTGGTGCTGGCTGGCGAATGGATGCCCGTTACTTTTTTTAAAAATGAGCAAGGTACATTCAAAAATGTGACGGCTTCAACGGGTGTTTCGGATCAGAATGGCTGGTGGAATAGTCTGACCACCGGTGACTTTGATAACGACGGCGACACGGACTTCATCATTGGAAATCTAGGCCGAAACTCGTTTTTTCAGGCGACGGAGCAACATCCGGTATCTGTTTATGCCAAGGACTTTGACAACAACGGGATGTACGATGCATTTCCTTTCCTGTACCTTCGGACGAGCCAGAGTGATCCGTCTTTAAAAGAATATCCGGTCCATACGCGGGATGATGCCGTTAAGCAAATGATCGGGATGCGTGCCAAATTTCAAAATTACAAATCATACGCCATCGCTACCTCAGGTCAGCTTTTTACCCGTGAGGAGATGGAAGGCGCACTGATATTAAAGGCAAATAATCTCAATTCAAGTTATTGCCGGAATGATGGCGAAGGCAAATTTACCTTAGTACCCCTACCGTTTATGGCGCAACTATCCGCATTGAATGGCATGATCGCCGATGACTTCAACGGCGATGATAACCTCGACCTGATGATGAACACCAATGATTACGGAACCGACGTGAGCATTGGTCGCTATGATGCTTTAAATGGGCTAATGCTACAAGGCGACGGCAAAGGGAATTTTGTCGCAGAGTCGATTATTGAAAGTGGTGTTTTTATTCCCGGTAACGGAAAAGCATTGGTTAAGCTAAGGGGGCGAGACGGGAAATACCTGGCCGCAGCGGGACAAAATAGAGGACCTTTAAAGGTGTTTGAGTTGAAACAAGGCATAAACAGTATACCACTGAAACCTGATGATGTATGGGCTGAAATCACATTCGCCGATGGTAGAAAACGTAAGGAAGAGGTAAATTATGGTGCTTCATTCCTGTCTCAATCAGCTAGATTTATCAGCATAGAAAAAAACGCAAAATCAGTATCCATTACGGGAATGACCGGTAAAACAAGGAGAGTTACTTTTTGATATTCCTTCTCTTTATTAAAATGCTAAAAATAAAAGAGTCAAATAACACCGTGATTCAATTCAACGGTTTCCGTGTTTTAGCAAAAGTATCTTGCCTTTTCATGCTACTGGGCATAGCTGTACAGCAAGCTCACGGTCAGCAAAATACGATCTGGAAAATTGGCGAAGCCGATAATGCTCCGTCGGGCATGGCGCTGACCCCCGATCAGTTTAGCCGCTTTGTGGAGGAGGATTTTGGTTACGAAGACCGCTTCTTTTTGATTGGCTATTCCAGCCCGAAAACCGACTGGCCCTACGTCCTGCCCGGACCCGCCAATGGCTGGGGCGGCACTGGTAACACCGCCGGAATTCGTTCGCACGTACTGACCGTCAAATTCGAGATTGAAAGCAAGCCGCCTACCGGAAACTGGCAACTCCTCATCGACCTGCTGGAAACTGACTCTACTGCGGCTCCGCTGCTAAAAGTACTGGTGAACGGCAAATCCTGGCTATTCAAACTCGAAACAGGAAAAGGCGGTAAAAATCCGGTGGGTCCATTTAGCGCGAGCAGCGAGCAATTAGTTAAGCTGGACATTCCGGCCGATTTGATTCACGCCGGTACCAACGACGTTACGATTACCTCGTTGCAGGGCGGCTGGCTCGCCTTCGACCAGATTCGCTTAGATGGACTAGCGGGGGTAAAACTGGCAAAGCCGGGCAACGCGCTGGTCGAAAATATAAAGACCGCTGACTACGAAATTGAGCAGCCGGGCGGGCGCGTCCAGCCATTACTCATCGACGTAGTTCAGTTGACCGCCAAGCCAATTCTGACGGTGAAGCTGGACGGCAACCTGATTCTTACGCAATCCCTCGATAAGGGCAAATACGTGTTACAGGCCCCGATGCCCGCGGTAACGCGACGCAAAACCAGCCGGTATGCCGTATTTCTTGACAACAAACTGGTTCGCGAAGGATCGGTCAATCGTGATAAACAGCCGCTGCGAACCCCTGCTGGGTACGTCAATACCATGATGGGAACCGGGCATTCGCGCTGGATGATTGCGCCCGGTCCCTGGATGCCGTTTGGCATGGTCAAGCTGAGTCCCGACAACCAGAATGCGGGCTGGCAGGCGGGCTACGACCCCACGTTTGAATCCATCGGTACCTTCAGCCACATCCACGAATGGACCATGTCCGGGCTGGGCACGTTTCCGGTAACGGGACCCCTGAAACTCAACATCGGCTCCCAGGACGGCTCCGGCGACGGGTACCGCTCTAAAATCGATAAGGCAACCGAGAAAGCGGGGCTAGGTACCTACCGGGTCGATCTGACCGATTATAACGTCACGGCGGAGGTAACCGCCACCGCGCGAGCCTCGTTTCAGAGGTACACCTACCACAATAGCGAAATCGGCCGAGTAATGGTGAATCTCAAAATTCCCGCTGAATACGGCTACGAACTCAAGGACATTGCCCTTAAAAAAACGAGCGATAACAGAATTGAAGGGTACAGCCACCAATTGACCGAGAACGTCTGGTCGAAGGATGCCAGTCAGGAATACACGGTGCATTTTGTAATGGAGTTCGACCAGCCCATTAAGAGCTACGGTACCTGGCTGAACGGCACGGTCCAGCAAAGCAGCAACCTAACCGCCGATAGTGCGGAGCAGGCGGGGATGTTTCTTGAATTCGATACGAAAACCCAGAAAACGGTGCAGGTCAGAACCGGTATTTCTTACGTCAGCATCGCCAACGCGGCCCTCAACCTCAAAGAAGAAATCACCGATCCCTTTGATTGGGATTTTGCCGCCGTAGAAGCCAACCAACTCAAAGTCTGGGATGCCCTGCTGGGCCGGGTGCAAATCACCAGCAACGACGAGCGGGAGAAGATGCGCTTCTATACCAACATGTATCGCTCACTTGCCAGCCGCAATACGTTCAGCGACGTGAACGGGCAGTGGCGTAACGCCGACGAAAAAGTATTGACCTTCGCCAACAAAAACGAGCTGGCTTTGGGCTGCGATGCTTTCTGGAATACCTTCTGGAATCTGAACCAGTTTTGGAACCTGGTCACGCCCGACTGGTCGAGCAAGTGGGTGAGTTCGCAACTGGCCATGTACGACGCCAACGGCTGGCTGGCGAAGGGACCGGCGGGCATGGAATACATTCCGGTGATGGTAGCCGAACACGAAATTCCGCTCATCGTGGGCGCTTACCAGATGGGTATCCGGGATTTTGACGCACAGAAAGCGTTCAAGGCCGTTTATAAAATGCAGACCACCCCGGCCACCAAAGTAGGGGATGGATTTGCCGGCAACCGGGACCTGGTTACCTACCTCAAGCATAAGTACGTTCCCTACGACCAGGGCCGGTTCTCCAACTCGCTGGAATACAGCTTTGACGACTGGACGGTGTCGCAATTTGCCAAGGCATTGAATAAGCAGTCGGCCTATCAGGAATTCAAAGACCGGGGGCAGTGGTGGAAAAACGTGATCGACCCGACCACCAAATACGCCCGGATGCGCGACTCGACGGGTATTTGGCTGGCCGACTTTGATCCCTTCAAGTCGGGAGCCAACGAGCATTACGTGGAAGGTAATGCCTGGCAGCTTACATTTTTTGTGCCGCAGGACATTCCCGGTTTAGCGCGTGAGATTGGCGAGAAAACTTTTGCCGACCGGCTCGAATGGGGCTTCGGCGAGAGCGAAAAATGGCGATTCAACGGCCCCAACGATCAATACTGGGACTATCCAGTGGTACAGGGCAACCAGCAGTCGATGCATTTTGCTGCCCTGTTCAACTGGGTAGGTAAGCCCTGGCTGACCCAGAAATGGAGCCGGTCGATTATGGATCGCTACTACGGCTACGGCGTCTCCAACGCGTACCTCGGCGACGAAGATCAGGGGCAGATGAGTGCCTGGTTCGTGATGAACGCGCTGGGCCTTTTCCAGACCGACGGCGGGTGCCGCGTCGATCCGATCTACGAAATCGGCAGTCCGCTTTTTCAAAAAGTAGTATTGGATTTGGGCAACCGTTACGGGCGGGGGAAGCAGTTTACCATCGAAGCCAGAAACGCATCGAGAGCCAACATTTATGTGCAGAAGGCACAGCTGAACGGAAAAGAACTCAATGAATTCTGGTTCAGCGCGTCGGAACTGCTGAAAGGCGGTTCTCTGGTGCTGGATATGGGGCCGGAACCGAATAAGAAATGGGGCACGGGCAGTTTGCCCAAAAGCGAATAAATGAAATGATAGCTAATATGAAACACCGCCTAGTAATCTTCTCCCTGCTTCTTGTCCTGACCTTTGGTTCGGTCATTGCTCAGATAACCCAGGATAGAAAAAGCCAGACCAAAACGATGGCTTCTGACACTTTGATGGAGCAGGTGAAAAGCAGGGCGTTGGCCGTGGTAAAGACGGGCTTCAACGCCGGGGATGGCTACGGCGAGGTCTGGATTCGGGACTACAATACCTTCATCCGGCTGGCCGCCAACGTTCATTCGCCCGAAACGCTCAAAGAGAACCTGCGGGTGTTCTTTCGCTTGCAGGGCGACGATGGCAACATTGTCGACGGCTACATCGCCAAACAGAAAGCAAAGCAGGAGAAAGGGGGCTACGACTATATCTTCACGGATCTTGAGCCAAACTACGCGGGCCACAAAAACACGGTGGAAACCGATCAGGAAAGTTCGCTGGTGCAAGCCGTGGCTAAATACGTAGCGGCCACGGGCGACCGGGCTTTTCTGAACGAAAAAATCGGCGGCACATCCGTAGCCGATCGGCTGGGACAGTCGATGGACTTTCTGCTAAGACACCGATACAGCGAAAAATACGGCCTGCTGTGGGGAGCCACCACCGCCGATTGGGGCGACGTGCAACCCGAACACGACTGGGGCGTGTACCTGACCGAAGACAGCCACATGGCCATCGACATTTACGACAATGCCATGTTCCTGATTGCCCTCGACCGGCTGATGGAGCTGGTTCCGGCCCAGAAAAAGAAATGGCAACCCGTGCGGCAACGAATCGCGAAAAACACGATGAACCATCTCTGGGATACAAAGAATCAGAAGTTCATACCGCATCTATACCTTGCTGGCTCCCCCTTTCCGCCGGACCTTGACGAATCAAAAATCTTCTACCACGGCGGTACGGCCGTGGCCATCGAAGCGAATTTGCTGACGGAAGCACAGATCAAGGCCTCGCTCGATAAAATGGTGGACAACGTAAAACAAAGCGGCGCGGCAACCATTGGTTTGACGCTGTACCCGACCTATCCGGCGGGGAGTTTCAAGAACAAAGGCATGTATCCCTACGGCTATCAGAACGGCGGAGACTGGACCTGGTTTGGTGGGCGCATGATTCAGCAACTTATCCAAAACGGTTTCGAGCAGGAAGCCCGGCAGCAAATCGAACCTATGCTGCAACGGGTGATTGACAACAATGGCTTTTACGAATGGTATACGGTCGATAACAAACCGGAAGGTTCAGGCACATTTCGGGGTGAAGCCGGAGTACTGTACGACGCCATTATGATGCTCGAAGGGCGGGGTGGGTCGAAGTAAAAATCACGGAATAAACAAAATGGAACGTGCCACAAAAAGCAGTTATCGCCCTTGATTTAGGCGGCACCCGGATCAAACTGGGGCTGGTGCGGGGCGCGCATATTCTGGCGAGCGATGAACTGGATGCGCGGGCCGATTTAGGTCTGCTGGCCCGTTTGCCCGAACTCACTGGCCGCATCAATGCGCTGTTGCAACAAGCTTCCCTATCGGCAGCTGACATCGCGGGGGTGGGTATTGCCGTGCCGGGCATCGTGGATACAGTCAACAGAAAGGTGTTGACGATTAATGCGAAGTACAGCGATGCCCCCCAAATTGATCTGGTGGCCTGGGCACAAAATACCTGGGGGCTGCCCCTCTGCATGGAAAACGACACGCGGGCGGCCATGATTGGCGAATGGCGACACGGACAAGGAAAAGGCTACGATAATCTGGTGCTGATGACGCTGGGCACGGGGATCGGTACCTCAGCGGTCATCGAGGGAAGGGTATTGCGGGGTAAACATTTTCAGGCGGGCATTCTGGGCGGACATGTCATTATCGATCGGCACGGCAATCGTTGCAACTGCGGCATGGTGGGCTGCGCCGAGGCCCAAGCCTCGACCTGGACTTTGGAAAGTTTCGTCACTAGTCACCCTCAATACCCAGTGAGCGTATTAAGCCAAGAGGACAAGATAGATTTTAAAACGATTTTTCAGCGCGCCGAAGCGGGCGATACGCTGGCCTGCATCGTGCGCGACGAGTGCGTGGATGTTTGGGCGACATGCGCCTATAACCTGGTGCAGGCCTACGATCCCGAAGTGGTTATTCTGGGCGGCGGCGTCATGGCGAGCCGCGAGTTTATCATTCCCCGCATTCAGCAGCAACTGGATCAGAATAGCTGGGCGACCTGGGGCAAAGTGGCCGTGGTGGAAGCGGCCCTTATCAATTCTGCCGCGCTGTTGGGCGTGAGCGATTTAGTATATAATTCTTAATTGACGACTGTTTTGAACGCATCGAATTTTGACAAATTTCCTTCAATACCCGTCGAGGGCTATACCTGCACAACCGGCTGGGCGTCTATCTCGCAAAACGTCAATGACCACATAAAATCGGGTGACGGGCAGCGGACCCTCGTGGCCGTCGATACGTACCACGGTGTTTACGCGGACGAAATTCAGACCGGGCTAACGCTGAATCCTGATAACATCCTCGTTTTTGAGACTGCGAAGGCATTGCGGTCGGAAGAAGAAATAGCCAATCTCGTTGCCGAGTACGTGACCGATGATCCGGTATTCGGCTTCGTGTGCTCACTTCCGCTGCGGGCTTTTTTCGATGAGCAGAAACTGGCGGCGCTGCAACAAGAAATAAACGCTGTCACCGAAGGCACCGTGCTGCTCGTGGGCATTGGGGCTACTTTGGTGGTGCCGAAACCCGATTTACTGATGTATGCCGATATGCCCCGCTGGGAAATTCAGCTGCGTTTCCGCAACAACCGGATTGCCAATCTTGGGGCCACCAACTTTACCGACACCGTTTACCAACGCTATAAACGCGCTTTCTACGTCGACTGGCGGGTGCTGGACCGGCACAAGCAACAGGTAATGGACCGCTGGGATTACGTGCTGGACACGACCCGCGAAAACGAACCGAAACTGATTACGGGAGAAGCTTTCCGGGTGGCGTTGCATACGGCATTGCATCGTCCCTTCCGCGTGGTACCGTTTTTCGACCCCGGTCCGTGGGGCGGGCAATGGCTGAAGGAAGTAATCGATCTGGATCGCTCGGCGGTCAACTACGCTTGGGGTTTCGATTGTGTGCCGGAAGAAAACAGCCTGCTTTTTTCGTTTGAAGGCCACACGGTCGAGCTGCCCGCCGTTGATTTGGTACTAAGTCACCCGGCCGAGTTGCTCGGCGAAAAGGTGTACGAAGCCTTCGGAGCCGAATTTCCGATTCGCTTCGACTTTCTGGACACGATGCAGGGTGGTAATCTGAGTTTGCAGGTCCACCCGCTCCACGACTACGCAAAGGAACACTTTGGTATTCCCTACACCCAGAACGAAAGCTATTACTTCCTGGAAGCCGACGACGATGCCTTCGTCTATCTTGGCTTGCAGGAAGGGATCGAACCCGAAGCCATGATCGGCGATCTGCAAAAGGCGCAGACGGAGGGCGGGGGCTTCGACGCGGAGAAATACGTGGCGAAGTGGCCCATCGAAAAACACGCCCACGTGCTCATTCCGGCGGGCACGGTTCACTGCTCCGGGGCCAACAGCGTGGTGCTCGAAATCAGCGCAACGCCCTTCAATTTCACCTTTAAACTGTGGGACTGGGAGCGGCTGGGACTCGATGGGAGACCCCGGCCTATCTCACTCAAACACGGCGAAGAGAACATCCAATGGGACCGCACTACGAGCTGGACGAAGGAGCATCTGGTCAACCGTATCGAGCCGATCGACGCGGGCGATGGCTGGCGGGAAGAACGGACGGGGCTGGACGAAGACTCTTTCATAGAGACGCGGCGGCACTGGTTTTCCAAGACCGTGACCCACAACACTAACGGGGTGGTCAACGTCCTGAATCTGATCGAAGGGGCCGAAGCCATCGTGGAAAGCCCAACCGGCGCTTTTGCGCCGTTCGTGGTGCATTACGTGGAGACTTTCATCGTGCCCGCCATCGTGGGTGAGTACACAATCCGCCCCTACGGGGGGAGCGAAGGCAAGGAAATCGGGACCATCAAAGCGTATATCCGCACCACTAATCTTCCCGCCTACCGGCTGGACTAACCCATACCTATGGAAGCACAAGGTGATGCCTGGTTTGTGTACAAAGCGACCTTTGTGGCCGCCGTCGGCGGGTTGCTGTTCGGCTACGACACCGCCGTGATTGCCGGGGCGATCGGCTATCTGCAAATCCGGTTCGATTTGTCCCCGGCGATGGTGGGCTGGGTGGCATCCTGCGCGCTGATTGGCTGCGCGGTGGGGGCCATGCTGTCGGGGACGCTGAGCGACCGCTTTGGCCGCAAAAAAATTCTGTTTCTGTCCGCCATCCTGTTCGCCCTGTCCTCGGCGGGCATTGCCATTCCGGGCGATTTGAACTGGTTCGTTGGCTTCCGCATTATTGGCGGATTGGGCATCGGCATCGCGTCCATGCTGGCGCCGATGTACATTACCGAAATTGCGCCCGCCGATAAGCGCGGGCGGCTGGTGTCCATCAACCAGTTGGGCATCGTGACGGGTATTCTCCTGATTTATTTCGTGAATGCGGGCATCGCCGGTCTGCACGACGAAGCCTGGAACGTGACGACGGGTTGGCGATGGATGTTTGGTTCAGGACTCGTGCCATCGCTTGTGTTCATGATTCTGCTAATTTCGGTGCCGGAAAGTCCGCGCTGGCTGGCCCAACGGGGGCAGCTCGACAGTGCCTTAGACATCCTGACTAAAATAAACGGTCCGGTTCAGGCCCGGACGGAGTTGGCGGGTATCACCGACGAGTTGAACACGGAATCGGCGGGTTCCTTCTCGGAGCTGTTCAACACAGGACTCAAAAAGGCCTTGTTGATCGGCGGCACGCTGGCTATTTTTTCGCAGATAACCGGCATCAACGCCATTATGTACTACGCGCCGGAAATCTTCAAATCGACGGGCGACGGCTCGGATTCGGCCCTGCTGCAAACCGTATTGGTGGGCGTGGTGAACCTCTTGTTTACCTTTGTGGCCATCAAATACGTGGATCAGGCAGGGCGTAAAAAACTACTCATGGCCGGGTCGGCGGGCATGGCCATCTGCCTGGCGGTCGTGGGTCTGGTGTTTTACCTGGGCATGGCGAAGGGGTACCTGGTGCTGGCGTTTATTCTGGCCTACATTGCCTGCTTCGCGTTGTCGCTGGGACCGCTCACCTTCGTGGTGATCGGCGAGATATTCCCCAACCGCGTGCGGGGGCAGGCCATGTCGATTTCTATTTTCCTGCTCTGGGTTTCGGTCTTTTTGGTTTCGCAGTTCTTTCCCATCCTGTTAGAGTCCATCGGCAGTGCCTTCACCTTCTGGTTTTTTATGCTCATGTCCATCCTGGCCTTTGTGTTTGTGAGGCGCGCCGTGCCGGAAACCAAGGGGAAGACGCTGGAAGAAATCGATCAAATGTGGATCGCCAATTGAAACACAATTAATTACAAACTATATGCGCCAAATTAAAATAAATGTTGTCGCGATGCTATCTGCCATAGCGATGAGCCTTTTCCTGGCCTCATGCCGCGTTAGCACTACCGGCGTTATCCGGTACGTCGACCCCGGCATTGGCACCGCCCACAGCCGCTGGTTTTTTTATACTCCAGCTGCCTTGCCCCATGGTATGGCCAAACTGGCCCCGTCCACGAACGGGCATTATGGGAACAAAGATGGCTGGCAGGCAGTGGGCTACGATGCCCGACACAACTCGATTGAAGGGTTTGTTCATTTTCACGAATGGCAGGTGGGGGGCGTTAGCATCATGCCCGTAACGGGTCCGCTGAAG
Source organism: Cytophagales bacterium (assembly GCA_038242095.1). Taxonomy (GTDB): domain Bacteria; phylum Bacteroidota; class Bacteroidia; order Cytophagales; family Spirosomataceae; genus Persicitalea. The sequence goes on along the minus strand of JBBSSJ010000015.1, from coordinate 3,700 downwards.
GTGAAGCCTGGCGACCTGGACAAACGCGGCAGTGGGTACCGTTCCGCCTTCGATCGGAAGAACGAAGTGGCTCAGCCCGGGTACTACAAAGTTTTACTTGATGATTATAACATCACAGCTGAACTGACGGCTACAAAGCGCGTTGGCCTTCACCGCTACACCTTCCCGAAAAGTGAGCAGGGTCGTATTATCCTAGACATTGGGAACATTCAGGGCGAAAGCGGCGAGGTGCGGGATGCTGCCGTGAAGATGGTCGACGACACCCACTTCGAAGGCTTCGTGACCACCTACCCGAAGTACTTAAAGCGGTTCGACTCCGGGGGGCATGTTTCGATGTATTTCTTTGGGGAAATCAGTAAAAAGCCCGACGGTGTGGGTGCATTTACAACCGACAGTATTCAGCCTGATACGAGGGCTGCGTTAGGAAAAGGAGCCGGATTGTGGCTATCATACAACACGCAGCAAAACGAAGTTATCGAGCTCAAAGTAGGGCTTTCCTATACTTCGGTCGCCAATGCGCAGGCCAATTTAAAAGCGGAGACTACGGGGCTTTCCTTTGAGCAGGCCAAACGGGCCGCGCAGCAGGTATGGGAAACTGAATTGGGTAAACTCTACGTCGAAGGAGACGACGAGGTAGCCAAAGTAAAATTCTACACAGGACTTTACCATGCACTTCTGGGACGCGGGATGGCCAACGATGTAAATGGCTCCTACCCACAGTACGATGGCACAATCGGTCAACTGCCCGACAAAGACGTTAATTTCTACAATACTGACGCCATTTGGGGAGCTTTTTGGAATTTGACCCAGCTATGGGCACTGTCGTACCCCGAGCATTACCGCGATTATGTGCAAACACAATTGGCGGTTTACCAGCAGCGGGGCTGGTTCGGTGATGGCATTGCCAACAGCAATTTCGTATCCGGCGTAGGAACCAATTTTGTGGGTCTCGCCATTGCGGGCGCTTATCAGGCGGGCATCCGGGGCTACGATACCAAATTGGCCTACGAAGCTATCAAAGCCAATGAATTGGAATGGCAAAACCGCAATCCCGGCTCGGGAAAAATGGACCTGAAAGCGTTCATCGAGCGCGATTTTGTTCCCTACCAAATTGAGAATAATACGGATTCTACCGGCTCCAATTTTTCGGCTTCGCACACGCTCGAATACAGTTTCAGCACGTTTGCGGCTGCGCAGCTGGCCAAGGCTTTGGACAAGCCGGACGATTACCAGCGGCTCATCGGTTATTCCAACGGCTGGAAAAAGCTGTTCGACCCAACTCTAAAACTGATTCGCCCCAAAAATGCCGACGGTACGTTTATTGACAAATTTGACCCCAACGAACCCTGGCGGGGTTTTCAGGAGGGCAACGCCGTGCAATACACGTTCTACGTACCCCAGAATCCAAAGGGATTGATTGCTGCCGTTGGTCAAGAGGAGTTCAATAAACGGCTAGATGGTATTTTCACCGAGTCCCAGAAGAACGGTTTTGGTGGGGGCAAAGAAATCGATGCCTTCTCGGGTGTAAAGTCAGTTTATAACCATGGAAACCAACCCAATTTACACGTAAGCTGGCTGTTCAATTTTTCGGGCAAACCGTGGCTGACCCAAAAATGGACGCGTGCCATATGCAACGAATTCTACGGCGCGGAAAAAATTCACGGCTATGGCTACGGACAGGACGAAGACCAGGGACAACTAGGATCGTGGTACGTGATGGCCTCGCTCGGCCTGTTCGATGTGAAGGGTATTACAGATTTGAAACCAACCATCCAGTTAGGAAGCCCGCTTTTCAAAAAGGCAACGATTCGGTTAGGAAACGGGAAACATTTGGTGATTGAAACGAAGGGGAATTCGGCAGAAAATATGTACGTGCAATCCGCCACGTTCAATGGCATAATCCTGACGAACTGCTGGCTGTACCGGAACGAATTGATGCGGGGAGGCACGCTGGTACTCAGCATGGGCAACCAGCCCAACATAAACTGGGGTAGCCAGACGCCGCCGCCCTCGGAACAGTAAACTTAGGCTAATCTGTATAATAGGACCATGGTTATTTTTACACAATTGGAATAAAACACAATTGAAATCATTCTGTCCTTTATGATCCAGATTGGTGAAATGGTCATATATATTACTTGGCATTTAAGGCTGCAAACACCCCATTGGAAATTCGATAACCTGCTAAGGTTGCCCATACCTAAGTCGATTATTAATTAATCAAAATTGCTTAACAGAAGAGATTTCTATATCTCGAACTAATATCCGTTTTATCTTACAAACAGCAGAGGAACTATGTTATCCGTGAGCGCCTAACCTGTTATTTACTGATAGAAGCCATGTAACGTTCGTCACAGTTTTACCATATCAGGTTCTTCACTTTCGCAACTATAATCGATTTCAAGATTACTGTATTTTTGAGAAGGATGGATGGAATAGCAGCCTCATGATTTCCTCCGATTATTAGAAACTTATAAGTAGCGATTCGCAAGAATCTTCCAACTTGTAAATTTCTAATAATTAGAAATTTAAGATACGCTCTGAGATTGGTCTGACATGAAATATTTTTCCCGTACCAAGAAATCACTTTACCTGCTGGGGGTACTTTAACGCTACAAATGGGTGCAGCGCCAAACAAATCGTTGGGCAACACGCCGACCAGGCACTAGCATCCATGTCATCTTTCGTAAGGTAAATTTAAGTTGGTAGATTAATGCAAGTCTCCTCCCCACTGCATTTGTCCATAATTGTCGACGAGCTGCTTTAAATAATGGACAAAGATTAGGAAAAGATTCAGTCAAAATTGTTTCTTTCGTTACGTACGATAAGTAAACTTTGTCTGACGTGCTGCCCCGCCACGCGCTGCACCTATACTGGCCGGAACTCATTATCGCGCCGGGTAAGAAACGCGTAATCATTCAGGGTATTGGCAATAGCAGTTACCCTGCCCAGACGCCCCCATGGGGTTAGCCAGCGCCGCCGCTCGGCGGTTGTTCTAGTCCGAGCGGGCCTTATGTTGCCGCTCCCCCTACCCTCCTCGATGGTCACCGACGTCAGGTTCTCCCCCCTGCCCAGCGTGAGGCCCAGCCGCTTCTTCTCCGCCAGCGCTTTTTTGGTCCGGCCGGAAATCACAACCCACTGCACCCCTACCCTTCGTCGACGCTCTGCGGTAGTAAACAAACCGCGACAAAGAAGCTGTGTCCATTCTCCCTCCCTGATCAAATATGGCCTACTTTAAAGAAACGGGGGTAATGTTCCATGAGATTGGGTTAACTATTTGAAACAAAGTATATTAAATCAAAAATTTCATTTTCCTCTATAAATTTCTTTTCTGCCCCATTGCGTCCAGGTATCGGTAAACGGTTGATCGACCCACACCAATGATTCCGGCGATTTCTTCGGCAGTTTTCTTCTCCTTGTAGAGCATCACCGCAGTTTCTGCTTTTTTAACGGCTTCCGGGCTGAGCCCTTTCCTTCTTCCACCCATACGCCCCCTGGCCCGTGCCGCTAAAAGTCCCGACTTGGTGCGTTCCTGGATAATATCCCGTTCAAATTCGGCCAGTGAGGCAAAAATGTTGAGAAAGAATCTTCCCTGAGCGGTCGACGTATCAATAGCGTCCTTCAATGAAACGAATTCAATTTTTCTTTCTTCCAGCTGGGCAATCAGGTTAACCAGCTCCCGTAGCGACCTTCCGAGCCG
>JBBSSJ010000014.1:0-33347 GCA_038242095.1 Cytophagales bacterium | reverse complement strand
CTTGAAAAAGCATAGTTCCGGGTCGGGCAGGTGAATGACCAGCGTATCGCGTCCCGCCTCGATGTCAGCGATGTCCATTTGGGTGAGGTCGATACAGCCCACCGCCTCGCCCTGCACGATGAGCACGGCCTTGGCGTTGGGCAGCCATTGCTTGATGACTTGCTGCTCCACGATATCCTTGAAGTTGTAGCGCACCAATTCCAGCTTGCCCAGCGCGGTTATTTCCTGCAAAACCACGGTTTGGGTCGTTTCAGTCTTGTTTTCTCTCGAAAGCCACTCAGGAAGCCAGCTACCCGTGCGCCAGTTTTCCCACAGCGAAATGACCCCGACGATCAGGATAAAGAAAAGGAGCAGGCGGAGTAAGAGTCGGAGAAAACGCATGAGTTGTTCAGTAGGAGTTGATTAAAGGCAAAAGTACAAAATCCGGCGCATTGGGCCGGAAGGCTTGGGGATGGCTTTTAGGTTTAATTTGTGCTAATTTGCATAGCACCCACCACATCGCTTTTTGTCGTAAAAACCAGAAGTTATCATGAAATATTGTTATGTTTTCCTGCTTGCTGCCATTTCCTGGACGAGCGCCAAAGCCCAGCGCCCTACCTTCAAAGCTGAAACGATCGATGCCAACATCAGCATCGGCTACGGGCTGGCCACGGGCGATGTCGATGGCGACGGGCAGACGGATATCCTGCTGGCCGATCAGAAAGAAATCGTCTGGTACGAGAATCCGGGCGGGCCGGGTAGTCCCTGGAAGCGGCACGTTATGGCCGCTAATCTCACGGAGCGCGATAACGTTTGCATTGCTGCCCGCGATCTCGACGGCGACGGCAAGGTGGAAGTCGCCGTGGGTGCGCAGTGGAATCCCGGCGAAACTAAAGATGCCAAAACCTCGGGCGCGGTGTTTTACCTCGTCCCGCCCGCCGACCGCACCACTGCCTGGGAGCCCGTGGCGCTGCACCACCAAGTGACGATCCACCGGATGCATTGGGTGCGCGATACCGGTGGAAAGTACCAGCTCATCGTGCTGCCGTTGCATGGTCTGGGCAACGAAAAAGGCGAGGGGGTGGGCGTGAAAATGATCGCGTTCGAAGTGCCTGACAACAAAAAGAGCCTTTGGAACTATCAACTGCTTGATACCGACATGCACCTCACCCACAACATGGAGCCGATGGAAGTGCGCGGCGCGTTTCTGGGAATGGCTGTGGCGGGCAAAGAGGGGGTACAGGTATTTCTGGATGGGGCCGAAGGCTGGGCCGCCTCCGGCAATTGGATGGTACTCAAAAATGGCGTGGGCGAAATCAGAACCGGTAAGCTGAAAAACAATCAACTTTTCACTACCACCATCGAACCCATGCATGGCAATAGCCTGGTAGTGTACACCAAGGATAACCGTAGTGTCCTAACCGACCGTATGAATCAGGGTCACGCGCTGGTTACGGCCGATTTTCTGGGCCTGGGCCGCGACCAGATTGCGATGGGCTGGCGCGAGAAAAATGCCGCCGAGCAGGTGGGCGTGCGGCTGTACGTCGGGACCGACGAGGCCGGGAAAAATTGGCAGGAATATGCCCTCGATCAAAAAGTTGACATGGCCTGTGAAGACCTCAAAGCCGCCGACCTGGACGGCGACGGCGACCTCGATTTGGTGGCGTCGGGCCGGGCCACGCACAACGTTGTGATCTACTGGAACCAGCGATTCTGAACCTTTCGTCCCACTTGCCTTCTAAAACGCCGTAGTCTTGAACCGTCTGCCCCGAATGCCGGTTTTAAGACTGACGGATTCGGTATTTTTGTAAAGTTTCGTCAAACCAACTTCCTACAACTCAAAAAAGATCTAATTATGACTCCTTTACGTAATGGGTATTTCCTGCGCCGGGCCAAGGATATTACCATCAGCAGTACCCTGGCCCTCGCGCTGCTGACGGGCGGTCTGGCCCTGCCGGGTTGTGAAGGCGGGCAGGATAAAGAAGCTGAGTACAGCTACGATGACACGACTTACGAGAAAGGCATCCGCTCCTACATCAAGGAAGTGAAGCCGGGCGAGTTCAAAATTACCGACGAGGAAACCGTAGAATTCGACAAGTCGGAGGCCATCGTTTTTTACCTCGACGGTACTTCACGTACCATCAACCCCGATGAAGCGAAGCGCCTGATCGATGAGGAAATTGCTACTACCAAGGGCGATACTACCGTCACGCAACGCGATGGGTACCAACGCAGTGGTTTGTCCACGATGCTGCTGTACGGCGGCATGGGCTACATGCTGGGCCGCAACCGAAATAATGGCTACATGAATTCCTTCCGGCAGAACAACCCTGGGGGACAACATTACAGTGACCCGCGCACCTACCAGAAAGCGCAGTCGACCCGCAACGCCATGCGGGCCTCCCGTACCGTTAACGCGCGCCCCTCCGGTGGCCGAGGCGGATTTTTTGGCGGCAGTTCTTCGCGAAGTGGAGGGTAATCTTAATGGGCGAAAGGTTGAAGGGTAGAAACGGGGAACGGCTAGCGGTTTACGGCTCTTGCTCGGAAATATAAAAGTATAACCGCCGCTATTTATTTTTCCTAAGTTTTAGTATTTAACCATTTGGTTTTCAGTTTATAATAAAATAGAGAGCCAAAAAATGCGGGGGCATCAACTACCAGACAAAGTACCCAGCACTTGGAGCGTAGCTTAAAATGGTTTACAAGTTCAAATGCCCCGTTGACCGTTCCCCGTTAACCCCTTTACCTTTCCCCCTTTCGCCCCCCTTCAAAACGTTATGATACACCTAAAAAGCCTTCCACTTCCTCCCGAAAAAGCCTTGCGGGCAGTGGGCTGGCAATGGATGTTGGGCGAAGATACGGTGCCCTACCTGGTGCAGGAAGTGGTGGTGGTGTCAGAGGCCGAGGCGGAGGCTTACTACGAAGCGGCGCAAACGCTCTACAGCATGTTAGTGGAAGCGGGGCAGTACGCCATTGAGCACCATCTTTTGAAAGAAATGGGTATCCCCGAAACTCTCCACGAGTTAGTCAGACGTTCGTGGGAAGACGACCGGCAGGTACATCTTTACGGTCGCTTCGATTTGGCTGGTGGTGTCGATGGGCAGCCGATCAAACTTATCGAGTTTAACGCCGACACCGCGACCTGTCTGCCCGAAACGGCTGTGGTGCAATGGGCGCAATTGCGCGCTAATAAACTGGAAGAAAGTCGGCAATTCAATACGTTGTACGAAAGTCTGGTCGCGCAGTTTGAGTACCTGAAGCAGGAAAATTCGGACCTAACGCCCAGTATTTTGCTCACGACTTTGCGCGGCTACCCCGAGGACGATACTAACGTGGAGCTGCTCACCGAAGCGGCCAAAGCGGCGGGTTTCGACGCCGAATTCTGTTACATGGACGAAGTGGAGTTTTCGGCCGGAGAGGGAATTTTCAAGCAAGATCCGACAGACGGGCAGTTTGTGCGCTACGACTTTTGGTTCAAGCTCGTGCCCTGGGAATCCATCGGCGAAGAGGAGACTGAATTGGCCGCCCTGCTGACCGACATTGTTCTGAACCGTAAGGCCGTTGTCCTGAATCCGGCTTACACGCTACTTTTTCAATCCAAATATATCCTCAAAATCCTGTGGGATATGTACCCGTATCATCCGCTATTGCTGCAAACAGAGCGATACTTATTGCCGCACAAACAGACGGTCAGTAAGGTGCTTTTCGGGCGAGAGGGGGCCAATGTGGCAATCCTTGAAAAGGGCGGGACGATTGTGGAAAAGGTTGAAGGTGAATACGGCAACCAGCGGTGCATATACCAGGAATACGTCGAATTCTTAGCCGATGTCGACGGCCACCGCTACCAGGCGGGTGTCTTTTTTGCGGGCGAGCCTTGCGGATTAGGCTTTCGGCGCGGCGGGCGAATTCTGGATAACACGGCCCAATTCGTCGGCCACATCCTCGAAAATAACCCATGAATTCAAGAGACGAACAATTAACTGGCCTCCGGCCTGAGATAAGTACCACGCCCGCCCAAAATCCGGCCGAGGCTTTTCAAAATGAGGTACTTCGACCCATTTTAAAATTTCAGCACGTGCGTATTGCGGCGCTCTTTCAGCAACATCTTAACAAGCGCAAGAAAAATCTCTCGGGGCTTAGCCTAGAGGTCCGTAGGGACTACGTCGAGAGCGCTTTTCAAAAAGACCTCACTTTGCGTAATCAACTGACCGGTCTAACGTTGGGGTTCATGACACAATCAGAGTGGGAGGTCTTCGAAAATGACAAAGAACTCGCCCGACGCTTAAACAACCTGCTGGTCCAGCGGATTCAGAGTACCTTATAGGCGTTTTATTAAAAAATAAAAAAAGGCGTGAATTCAATGAGAATCCACGCCTTTCATATTTTAGCCGATAGCAGAACGCCGCCCGGCCCTATTAATCTCTCCTTCCCATCAAAATACTGACGTAGTAGAGTAGCGTTGCCAGCGAGCCAATTGCAGCCACCAGGTAGGTGCGCGCGGCCCATTTCAGGGCGTCGGCGGCCATTACGTGTTCCTCAGGTGTGACGATGCCGTTTTGATCGATCCAGGCCAAAGCCCGGTTGCTGGCGTCGTACTCGACGGGCAGCGTAATGAAGCTAAACAGCGTGGTGAGCGCAAACAGCCCAATCCCGATCGCCAGCGGAATAATCGATGTATTGATGAGCAGAATTCCGGCCAGGATGACCCACTGCATGTACTTCGATGAAATAGAAAGCGCGGGTACCATTTTCGAGCGAAGCGTCAGCCAGGCGTAGGCGGTATCGTGTTGTACGGCGTGGCCGCATTCGTGCGAGGCCACGGCGGCGGCCGAAACACTCCGGCCATGGTACACGTCGGGACTAAGATTGACCGTCTTGTCCTGCGGATTATAGTGGTCCGTGAGTTTCCCTTCCACCGATAATACGCGCACGTCCATAATGCCACTTTGGCGCAACATCTTTTCGGCAATTTCCTTGCCGCTCAGCCCGTTGGCCAAGCCTACCTGCGAGTATTTTTCAAATTTACTTTTCAGGCGCCACTGGACAAACCAACTGATGCCCATGACCAGAATAAGAATCAAATATCCTCCTCCCATGATTTTAGTTTTGAATTAGTGAGTTAGTGAATTATAGAAATGGTGAATTGTGTTACTTTTATTTAAAAAGTCAGAAGCTTAATAACTTTGCTTTATCCTTTCGATCATTGCTGTGGTTGAATAGCCTTCTACAAGTTTTATAGTCTCTACGCTTCCTCCATTGTTAATTACAAAATCTGCGCCAACGATGGTTTGTACTGAGTAGTCGTCACCTTTGACCAAAATGTCAGGTTTTAGGGCTTCAATGAGGGCCAAAGGCGTGGGATCATCGAACAAAATGACAGTGTCCACGAAAGCGAGTGCCGCTATTAAACGGGCGCGCGCGTATTCATTTACCACCGGACGGGCCGGACCTTTCAGGCGGCTAACCGAGGCATCGGTATTGAGGCCCAGCACCAGACGATCACCAAGGGCCCGTGCTTTTTCGAGGTAGTCGATGTGACCCAGATGGACGATATCGAAGCAGCCATTAGTGAACACTACCTTTTGGTCGGCGCGTTGCCAATCGCTCACTTTCGTGATGGCTTCATCCAGGGGTAGTATTTTGGTTTCGGTCGGGATCATTTTTGGGTAAGGTTGACGGGCTCGGACCGCAATTCGGGCATGGGCTGCGCCTCAGTTTTTTTATTTTTAAATAAAACTACCAGAAAGGCCAGCGCTCCGATCACGAGCATAAACAGCATCTGGGTGCCGTGAATGAATGTCGCCAGCGTCACGCCGTCGGCCTGGGTGAGGCCATACAAAATCATAACGTTACCAACCAGCAAATGGTACGCCCCGATGCCGCCCTGCGTGGGAGCTGTCATGCCGATGGCTCCGATGACAAGTACGGTCAGTCCGGCGAGCGGACCAAGATCGGCGGTTTCGGGAATACAGAAAAACAGCACGTAGGAAACCAGGTAGTAGAGCACCCAAATCAGCAGCGTGCTGAAAATAAACAGACTAGGGCTGCGCAGCTTCCGCACGCTCATCAAGCCTTCCGCCATGCCTTTCAGGAAATCCATAACTTTACCGACGAACGCATTCGCCAGCAACTTTTCGCGGATATTTTTATTTTTCAAGACAAAAATTACGGCTGCTACGGCAACAACTACCGCTGCAACTGCCACAATTAGCAATACGCTGGGGCCTTTGGATGGACTACCCGCTTTTTCTCCAAAAAAATTAAGAAAGAAGGTACTCAACCGATCGAATTCCAGCAGAAAATTAATTCCGATAAGCACCAACAGAACCAGAACGTCGAAGACCCGCTCGGCCACTACGGTACCAAAACTCAAATTAACCGGGACTTTATCCAGCTTGTAGAGCGTGCCACAACGCGTCACTTCGCCCATACGCGGTACGATGTAATTGGCAAAATAACCCGTCAGCACGGCGATCGTGGCGTCGAAAAGTCCGGGGCGGTGATTCAGTGGCTCCAGCAGCATCTGCCAGCGCCAGGCGCGGGTGATGTGGGCCATCAACAGTAACACACACGACAGCGCAATCCAGCGCCAATCGGCCGCCTGAAGTCGCTCGAGCATGGCGTTAAGATCCATGTCTTTAAACACAAACCAAAGTAATCCACCCGCCAGAAGCAGTGATATGGCGTATTTGAGGGTGTTTTTCATGGAGGAGGCTTATTTGTTTAGAGGTTAGAGGGGTGTTTATTTGTTCAGGAAGGGATTTAGTTGTTTAGGCCTTTCGAATGATGAATCACTTGTGAAAAAGCTAAACAAATAAACGACTAAACATCTAAACCATCGTATTTCCTTCCACCGGAAAAACTACTCTGGGCTGGAAGGATTTGGATTCTTCTTCGGACATGGTACCATAGGCGATAATAATAACCACATCGCCGACCTGGGCTTTGCGGGCGGCAGCGCCGTTGAGACAGACGATACCCGAGCCGCGCTCGCCCCGGATGGCGTAGGTTACGAGGCGCTCGCCGTTGTTGTTATTGACGATGTGGACCTGTTCGTTTTCAATGATGCCCACGGCGTCCAGCAAATCTTCGTCGATCGTGATGCTGCCGATGTAATTGAGTTCGGCCTGCGTCACTTTCACCCGGTGGATTTTGGACTTCATCAGGGTTATTTGCATGATATGGTAGTGATCTAAATCAGGTTTAAAAGCTTTCTGAAGCCTAATAGCCGCCAAAGTTACGGTGAATATACGCCCGACCCAAAACGCGGCGTTCTGAAGGCCGGTTCATTAACGAAGGATTTTCAATCCTTGTCGATTCAGCTAATACTATTTTAGCTAAATTGGGGCCCGGAGCGCTATAAAGCCGATTTGTCTGCTTTGCGTCGCTCCCACGGCAACTCGTTGCGGGATCAAAAAGCCTTATCTCCGGCTGGTAATTGAAACTTTTGTCCAAGCCTGCGAGAGTAATTTCTGGCAAATGGGCCTTTTATATTGTAAGTATTATCAACCGCATAAACTATTCAACCTTTATCATGAACAATAACAAAGGAGAAGGTGGCGTGTCGCGCCGCAAATTTTTACAGAACGGCACGGCAGCGGTCGTGGGCGCATCGGCCCTCGGCAGTTTTTTCATCGTGCCCCGCCATGTGCTGGGCAAAGGCTTCCGCGCTCCCAGCGACAAGCTGAACATCGCGGGCATCGGCATTGGTGGTAAGGGTTCTTCCGACATCAGGAATGCCTACAACAATGGTATGGAAAACATCGTGGCCCTGTGCGACGTGGATTGGGTACAGGGCAAAGGCTCCATCGAAGCCCATCCCAACGCCAAGAAATATAAGGACTTCCGCAAGATGTTCGACGAAATGGGCAAGGACATCGACGCCGTGACCATCTCGACGCCCGACCACCAGCACGCGGTGGCCGCGATGGCCGCGATGCAGCTCGGCAAGCACGTGTACGGCCAGAAGCCGCTCACGCACGACATCTACGAAACCCGGATGCTGACCGAAGCGGCGCGTAAATATAAGGTTGTCACCCAAATGGGCAACCAGGGCGCTTCCAACCCCGGCCAGCAGCAAATGATCGACTGGTTCAAAAAAGGGCTGATCGGCACGGTGAACGAGGTCCACGTCTGGACCAACCGCCCCGTGTGGCCGCAGGGCATTCCGGTGCCCGAAGGCAAAGGCCCCGCCCCTGAACATATCGACTGGGATCTTTGGGTGGGCACCGCTCCTTGGGTAGAATACACGCCCGCCTACCACCCCTTCGCCTGGCGCGGCTGGTGGAACTTCGGCACGGGCGCACTCGGCGATATGGGCTGTCACCTGATCGATCCGCCTTTCCGGGTGCTGGGCCTGGGCTATCCCACTGAGGTCGAGTGCAGCGTGGGTTCGGTGTTCCTGCAGAACTGGAACCCTGAGTATATTCCTGAGGGGTGCCCGCCTTCATCGCGCACGGAGTTGAAGTTTGGGCCAACCAAAAACAACAAGTCAGATGTGAAGATGGTGTGGTACGACGGCGGTCTGCGTCCCGCTCACCCCGAACTGATTCCCGCCGACGATCCCATCGGCGATAACGACAGTTCCAACGGGGCCATCTTGATTGGCGATAAGGGCGTAATGACCTGCGGTACTTACGGCTTGGTACCTAAGCTTTATACCAAAGACGGTAAGAAAATGGAAATGACCAAGAGCGGGGAGTTCGATACCAAGTACACGCCTCTGCCCGAGTACGGCCACCAGGTAGCCTGGACCGACGCCTGCAAAGCCGGCTTCAACAGCAAGGAACATAAGGAGCTGCGCTCGTCGTTCGACTACGCCGGACCGCTAACTGAGACCGTTATCATGGGTAACCTCGGCATCCGCAGCTACAACCTGCGCGTAGCCCGTGAAGACGGCAAAGGATTTAGCTACCCCGGCCGCAAAAAATTGCTGTGGGATGGTAAAAATATGAAGGTGACTAACTTCGATGCCGCCAACCAGTTTGTCAAGCGCGATTATCGCGGGGATTGGACGTTGGGAGCTTAATTTAGTGGAGAATTGAGAGTGGAGAGTGCCTGATTGGGTACTCAATTCTTATCTAGTCTCTACTTATTTGTTTGGAAGGTCTGTCGATGTCTTTTGGATGTTGGCAGGCCTTCTTTTTTTGTGGGTTATTTTCTCTGAACAGGTATTTTTAAAGGCCTGGAAAGCCGAGACAAGTAGGACAGTACAGGACGGTTCTTTTTAAAATTATAGGGAAATTCGGTATGCAAAACTCCTCGGACACGGATTATGGAAAGCTAAGCGATGCGCTTTTAGTTAAGCTGCTGCGGGCCGATGACGAGGAAGCCTTCCAGGAAATATACCGCCGCTATTGGCACGTTTTGTTCGTGGTGGCGCATCGCAAACTCTTTTCTCATGAAAATGCCGAGGAAGTCGTCCAGGATTTGTTCGTGAACATTTGGACCAGGCGGGCGGAGGCGCAGATCGACGATTTGAAAAAATACTTGTTCAGCTCGGTCAAATACCGGATTCTGAATGCCATCAAGTCGCGTCTCGTTCGGCAAGAATACGAAGTCCAGGTTTTAGCGAACGATGGTCTGGAATCATCCCGACAAACCGAGGAAGAACTCGCCTACCGTGATCTGAACCACACCATCGAGGAAGGACTACGCCTGCTGCCTGACAAAACCCAGAGTATTTTTCGCTTGAACCGCCTGGATCATCAGTCGGTGCGCGAAATTTCTATACTGCTCGAAATTCCCGAACGTACCGTCGAATACCACATTACCCAGGCTATTCGCTCGCTCCGGCTCCATCTTCGGGAGTATATTATGGGTGGCTTTCTTTATCTAGCTCTATTGGAGGTACCTCTACACCCCACTTTATCTCTCATATCAGGATAAAATATTATTAAGAAATTTGGCCGTTTTCCCTTTCAAAGATATAATTTTTCAAATAAAAAACCAGACAGCTTGCGGTGGTTGCCGACTTAGTTGACGTATTAGGTAGGGTCGGGATACTTTTATTGACCGGTCTGATTCAATCCGAAGCCACCAATGTACCGCCAAGTCTTTCTTTCCTTGCTCCAGCGCTATCTGGATAACACCTGTACCCCCGCTGAAAAGCAGGTGATGGATCGATGGTATGATCTACTGGACGACGAATACGACGAAAAAATCAGCCCGATTTCCAAAGAAGAATTACAAGAAATACTCTGGGCGAAGATTAAAGACCAGATCGGCCACGCCGATATACGACTACTTTACGTTCAGGAGCGCAGGTGGTGGCAGCGTCGGCCCTGGTACTGGGCGGCGGCCAGCGTATTGCTCATTTTTGGAATCTCATTCCTGATTTGGCGCGGTAGTGTTCTCCCCGAGCGGGTGGAAGATTCAGAGCAGGAAATTTCCGCCGACCAATGGCACGAAGAACGCAATACGGGCTCCGACAGCCGCTGGCTTGTCCTGGAAGACAGCACCCGCATTTCCCTGGAACCGGGCAGCAGCATCCGGTACGCCACTCCTATGCCACCCGAGTTGCGGTCGGTTCAGTTGAAGGGAGATGCCTTTTTCAGCGTAGCCAAAAACGCAGGTCGCCCCTTTGTCGTGCATTCCGGCGATATCCTCACCAGGGTGGTGGGTACCAGTTTCAGGATTCGGTCGGAAGGTGACAATTTCGAGGTCAGCGTTGCCACGGGCCGGGTGGTCGTAGAAAAAGCGGCGAAAGAAGGGGCGGACTCTTCCCGTTCAGACACGGATGGCGTCGTGCTGACGCCCAACCAAAAGGTGACCTATTTTTCCAAAAACAGACATTTCGTCATTGGGCTGGTGGACAATCCTTTGCCCGTCGCACTGCCACCCACCCCAGCGGCGGAAGAAAAGATTTTCCGATTTGAACAGGTACCCTTGGATCAGGTCTTGAGCCGAATCGAAGAAGTGTACGGCGTAAAGGTTATCCTGGTCAACGAATCCCTCCACTCCTGCCCCGTCACGGCCGATCTCTCGCAACAGCCTCTCTACACCAAGCTGGAAATTTTGGGGGCTGCTCTCCAAACCACTTTCGAGGTGAAGGGTACGAACATCGTTTTATCCGGTGGCAACTGCGAGTAAATAAACCTTATTTTTAAAAGTGTCTATTCCTAAACCCAACCTACTCCTTTTCTCATGAAAAAACATCGACAATCCCTCCCTTCAATTCGCCTGCTCATGAGGTTTTCACTCGTTCAGTTTTGCTTGCTCGCGATTCTGGCCAACCAACTCCATGCCCGCGACGCCTCCGGCCAGGAACTGCTCGACCGCCGCGTCAGCATTCAGGTGAAGAAAACGGAGATCAAAGAAGTCTTGACCCAGCTGGAAAGTTTAGCGAACGTAAAGTTTGTCCATAGTTCCCGGTCGTTGCCCATTCAGCGAAAAGTGACCCTCAAATTTGACAACAAACCACTCTCCGAGATCCTGGAAGCAGTTTTCAGCCCTGACCACATCGCCGCCCAGGTGGTGGGCGGGCGAATCGTCCTGAACCGCGAATCGGCGGCGGTCGATTCAGGAAAACCATCCGTGACCGACCGGCTTGAAGCGATGGCGGTGGACCAAACCATCAACGGCCAGGTGCGGGATGAAAAAGGGATCGCCCTGACGGGCGTGAGCGTGGTAATAAAAGGAACGTCAAAGGGGACGTCCACCGACGCCGAAGGTCAATATCGTCTCGATATCCCCAACGGTGAGGCTACGCTCATTTTTTCGTTCGTGGGCTATGTACCTCAGGAAATATCGGTGGGCAACCGCACCAGCCTGGACGTGTCGATGGCGGTGGACGATAAAGCCCTGGACGAGGTCGTGGTGGTGGGATACGGCTTGCAGCGCAAGCGCGACATCACCTCCGCCGTGTCGGTAATCGACATGAACGACATCGGCGAAGTACCCGCTTCCAACGTGACTCGCCTCATGCAGGGCCAGGCACCGGGGGTAGTCATAAAGCAGAAAGACGGTGCTCCCGGCAGCCAGTTTGAAGTCCGGGTGCGGGGCATTGGCTCGCTCGGGGCGGGCAGCGACCCGCTGTACGTAATCGACGGGTTCGCCGTGGGTACTTCCGTAGGTCAAAACCTGAATCCCAACGACATCGAGAGTATTTCCATCCTGAAAGACGCCGCTTCCACCGCCGTGTACGGCGCACGGGGCTCGAACGGCGTGGTGCTTATAACTACTAAAAGTGCCAAAGAGGGAAAAGTCAGCCTGAATTTTAAGGTGGACTACGGCGTACAGAGCATCCCGCGCTCGCGGCGGGTAACTGTGCTGAATGGCGTGGAATTTGCTCAGTTCAAAAAGGAGGTCTTCATGGACGGCATCCGCTACTTCCAGAATAGGGAACCTGCCATCGAGGAGGTACCCATCGGCTATCGCTTCCCCGAGCAAACGAAGTACTCGACCGACTGGTACGACGCTATCCTGAACAACAACGCGCCTTACACCGACTACAATCTTACGCTGTTGTCGGGCCAGGGACCTATCAAATCGACGGTGTCGGCGGGCTATTATCGAGAAAAAGGCTCCATCCTCAACACCGACTACGACCGTTTTTCGGTACGCACCAATTTGGGTGGACAGATTAATCGCTTCGTGGCGATGGGCCTGAACCTAAACGGTACCTACTCTCGCCAAAATCTGGCCAGTACCAACGGCCGGAGCAATTTGGTGGGATCGACGCTCATCATGGATCCCCGCGAACCCATCTACAACGATGACGGCTTGCTGCGCCCCTACATCGGCGGCACCGATGGCGTTTTTGGCTTTCCCAATCCGGTTTTTGTGTTAGAAAATGCCATCAGAAAGCGGAACATCGCCGACATCATTTCCAACGCTTACCTGGAATTCACGCTGCTGCCGGGACTGAAATTCCGGTCGTCGGTCAACGCCAAGCTGAACTTCAACAATTATCGTGAATTCATCCCGTCCACCATCGGCGCGCCGCTCAACGGCTTTCCACCACGCATCGCCACGGGCCGCGAACTCACCGACCAGCTTTACAATATCTCGACCGACCAGCTCCTGACCTACGCGCCAAGCCTGGGCGAAAACCACCAACTGGATATACTGGTGGGCTTCAACGCGCAGCAGGAAACTGTAAAGGGAGTAGACGGCTCCGGCAATACCTTTCCCGACGACCTGGTTCCCTACCTTGGGGCGGCTATCATTCGCTCGTCCAATTCCTACGAATACGGCTGGCGGATGCTCGCCTACCTGGCTCGCGTCAACTACGCATTTAAGGATAAGTATCTTTTCTCGGCGTCCATGCGGCGGGAGGGCAGCTCTAGGTTCGGAGCCAAAAACAAGTACGGTGATTTCCCGGCGGTATCGGCCGGATGGCGGGTTTCGCAAGAATCTTTCATGCCCCAGGCCGACTGGCTCACCGACCTGAAACTGCGGGCGAGCTGGGGCATGACGGGCAACAACAACATTGGCAACTATTCCAGCCTGGCGTTCATGAATACGACCAACTACATCCTGGGCGACGCCATCGCTCCCGGTAAGGTCGTGAGTTCGTTCGCCAATCAGGCTCTCGCCTGGGAGAAATCCAATCAGTTGGACATGGGTCTGGATCTCTCGCTGTTCGACAACCGACTGGTTTTTACGGCGGAATATTATAAGCGTATCACCAATGATATGCTACTGCCGATCGCGATTCCTTCGGTATCGGGCTTCACGAGTAGCCTGGCCAACATTGGTAAGGTGGAGAACAAGGGCGTGGAACTGGCCATCAACTACCAGACCCGCGTTGGTGCTGTCAACCTGCGGAGCAACTTCAACATCGCCTTCAACCGCAGCAAGATTCTAGCGATCAAGGGTGAAAATGACGCACTGTGGTCTGGTGGTTTTTACGGGGGCTACAACGTGCAGAAAGTGGGGCGGCCCATCGGTATGATTTACGGCTACCGGAAGCTGGGTATTTTCGACACGCAGGAGGAGATCGACGCCGCGCCCCGGCAGGACGGCGTGATTCCAGGCGGGATGATATTTGAAGATACCAACGGCGACGGCGTCATTACCTACGATACCCAGGACATGGTCGAAATCGGCAACCCCAACCCCAAGTTCACCTGGGGCTGGACGGTGGCGGCAGACTACAAGCGTTTCGACATCAACATCCTCTTCGTGGGAGCCCACGATTTCGACGTGTACCGCAACATTGAAGCCTCTACCATGAATATGGATGGCGTATTCAACGTCCTGGACAAAGCCAAGGACCGATGGCGTTCGGCGGAGAATCCAGGCTCCGACCCTTCGGCCATGAACTCGCAGGGCGGCACCAACTACTTCAAATGGTCGAGGGAGAGCAGCGACCGGTACATCTACGACGCCAGCCATACCTGGCTCAAAAACCTGAGCATCGGCTACCGGCTGCCTGCCATGAAGAACTTCCTGAGCAGCGCCCGGATTTTTGTCAACGCTGCCAACCTATTCATCTTCACCAAGTACCCCGGCAACAACCCCGACGCCGGGGTGCGCGGCGGGAACGAGCTCAACAATGATGACGAGTCCTACCCAGTTCCCCGTACGCTCTCGGGTGGCATCAATTTAACTTTCTAAATCTACCGATATGAAAAAGGTAATCCCCATCACCCTGTTGCTACTAGGCGGCATCCAGTTTTCCTGCCAGGATTTCCTGGTCACCACCGATCCGACCCGCGTGGAAGACGGTCTGTTTTTCAAGAACACCACCCAGCTACAGCAAGCCCTCAACGGCGTGTACGGCCAACTACAGTCCATCACGAGTTCGGCCTATCTTTTCAAGGAATTCAACTCCGACAACACCACCCTGGATTTCAATCCCCTGGACAGGGGCGGGGCGGCGGGCTGGGAGGCTTTCGAGTTTTCGACGGTGAACCCCGGCAACGGCGAGATTTCCAATTTGTGGAATAACTACTACTCCGCGCTTTTCAACGCCAATAACACGCTGGAAAAACTGGAAGCCAGCGCCATTGAGGAGGCGGATAAAAAGGCGATCGGCGGGCAACTCAAATTCATCCGGGCCTACCTGTATTTCGACCTAGCGCAGTATTTCGGCGATGTGGTGCTGGTAACGTCCACGCTCAAGACGCCCGACGAAGCGTTCGACCTGGTGCGGTCGCCCCAGGAACAGGTATACGCGCAGATAGAGAAAGATCTGAAAGAAGCTGCCGACGCTCTGCCCGCTACCTACAAAGCCAACGAAGCGGGACGCGCAACCAAGGGCGCGGCCCTCAGCCTTTTGGGAAAGTACTATCTGACCCGCAAGCAGTACTCCGAAGCCGTCGCCACGCTCAAGCAGGTGACTGCCCTGGGATATGCCCTCAACGCCAACTACGCCGACAACTTCGACCCAGCGAAAAAGAATGGCAAGGAATCCATCTTCGAGATTCAGTACCAGGGCGGCAACGATCTGGGCGAATGGAGTAATTTCACTTATGTCTTTGCCCCCCGGTTGTCGAAGGATGCCATCACGGGTTATGCCAATGTCAACCCGTCGGGGCGCAACATCCCGACCAACGACCTGATCGCGGACTACGAAAAAGGCGATCTGCGGAAAGATCTTTCGTTGCAGGAAGGCTATACCCTCAACGGCGTTTACTACCCGATCCCCTATATCATCAAGTACAACCACCCCCACACCATTGCCGGACGGACCAACGACAACTGGCCCATCCTACGCTACGCCGACGTACTACTGATGCTGGCCGAGGCCATCAACGAGCAATCGGGGCCGACGGGCGAGGCATTCGGCTACCTGAATCAGGTGCGCAGCCGGGCGGGGCTGGCTCCTAAGCAGGGGCTGGATAAAACGGCCCTGCGGGAGACCATCCTGCACGAGCGGCGGATAGAGCTGGCCTTTGAAAACCAGCGGTGGTTTGATTTAAAAAGAACCAAGACACCCGCTGAACTGGCCAAATTCATGAATGCTTACGCGGCCAAAGAAAAAACCAATCCTACGGTCAATCGCGGGGGTATCGCGTTCAACGTGCTGGACTACGTCTATGAGGAAAACGAATATTTTTTCCCAATTCCCGCCCCCCACATTTTGATCAATAAAAAACTCACCCAGAATCCGGGATACTGATTCTTAGGGAGTTTGGACTACCTCCTTCAAACTTATCTCGTGAATTCGGGGTTTCTTTATAACTATGGTATTATTGGAATCTCTGGAAAACTTCTGGCTTTGGCAATTCCTGGGAAGGTTGCATCCGCTGATCGTGCATTTCCCGGTAGGGCTACTGTGCGTGGCTTTGCTACTGGAAGTCCTCGATTGGCGAAAAAGTACTAATAATTTCCGCGCGGGAACCACGGCTTTGGTATGGATTGGCGCGGTTAGTTCCGTGGTGGCGGTGGCCTTTGGTTTGCTGCTGGCCAATGTCGAAGATTACGGCGGCGATACGGTGCAGTTTCACCAATGGGCGGGCATCGCCACGATGTCGCTGGCGTTGTTGTCGCTTTGGCTGCTACGTTCGGGGCGCGTCAATTTATTCCGCAGTTCGCTGATCGTTACCGTCGTTGGCGTCACGGTGGCTGGGCATTTGGGGGCCATGATTACGCACGGAGACGACTACCTTACCAGCGTTTTGCCGGGACAAGAGGCTGCTGACACCCCTGATTTTGGCGAAGCTAATTTTGTACTTACCAACAGTGGCCAGCCGCTCACCGAAACGCAGGTTGCAGAGCTGAATCTCGAAGTCCGCTCCATCCTGGCGCACAACTGTTACAGTTGCCACGGGTCCACCAAAAGTAAAGGCGAATTACGGCTCGATAAGCGCGAATTCATCGACAAGGGTGGCGAAAACGGCATTGTTGTCGTGGCCCGGGAACCTGAGAAAAGCGAGCTGATTCGCCGCATCACGCTGCCCGTAGGTCATAAAGATGCCATGCCCAGCAAAGGCAAAAGGCTGACGGAAAAAGAAGTGGCCGTCCTTGAATTCTGGATCAAGCAGGGCGCGCCCTGGCCCACGGGAGAAGAAAAAAGCATTTTCCGGGTGGCGCCGCTCGAACCGCGTAATCCCGAGCTACCACCCGCCATGGCTGGAATATTTAATCCCGTCGATCGATTCGTCAATGTCTATTTCCAAGAAAACAAAGTGGCCTGGCAAGAGCCCGTGAGTGATCGTATTTATATCCGCCGGGTATTTCTGGACATTATCGGCCTCCTGCCTCCGCCTCGCAAAGTCGTAGCCTTCATGGCCGATATCCGACCCGACAAGCGGGAAATTCTGGTACGGGAACTACTGAATCGCAACGAGGACTACGCCCAGCATTGGCTCACCTTCTGGAACGACGCTCTGCGCAACGACTATTCGGGCACGGGCTATATTACGGGCGGACGCAGCGATATTACCAAATGGCTTTACAACTCGCTGAAAACCAATAAGCCCTACAACTGGTTTGTGCGCGAACTCGTCAGCCCGACCGAGGAATCCTCCGGGTTCGTGAAGGGCATCAAATGGCGCGGCACCATCAATTCGAGCCAACGCGTCGAGATGCAGGCAGCTCAGAACGTGGCGCAGGTGTTTTTGGGCTTGAATCTCAAATGCGCCTCCTGCCACGATAGTTTCGTGAGCGATTGGAAGCTGGCTGATGCCTACGCCTTCGCTAATGTTTTCTCCGACACGCTGCTGGAAATCAACCGCTGCGACCAGCCCACCGGAAAAATGGCCGGACGAGGAATTCTTTTTAAAGAATTGGGCGAAATAAGCGTGGATGCGCCAACCGAGCAGCGGCTGCGCGAACTGGCCGATTTCCTGACGCAGCCTAAGGACGGACGTCTGTACCGGACGCTGATCAACCGGATTTGGGCGCAGCTTATGGGTCGCGGCATCGTGGAACCCGTGGACATCATGGATAACCTGCCTTGGAGCCAGGATTTGCTCGACTGGCTGGCCTACGATTTTGTGCAAAATGATTACGACATCAAGAAGCTGGTGTTCACCATCCTGACTTCCAAAACCTACCAAATGCCCTCCGTCGGCGTAAAGGAGCCGGACCTGCTCACGGCACCCAGTTACGTTTTTAGTGGTATGGTACGTCGCCGCCTCACCGCCGAGCAGTTCGCCGACGCCGTGAGCATGGCCTTCAATCCCGTTTATCCCGACTCGGCAATCGTATTCAAACGTCTGCCCGAAAGTATTACGCAGGAAATTCCCTTTACCCGCGCTTCTTTGGTCAAGAACGATCCATTTCTGACCGCTCTGGGCCGACCCAATCGCGAGACCGTCAGCACGAGCCGCAGTTCGCAGGCCAATCTTTTGCAGGCGCTTGAATTGACCAACGGAGAGAAATTTAATTCTGCCATCGAAAAGGGGGCATTGAGGTGGAAAGCGAATGCTCCCAGTTCCGTAGCGATTGTAAAAACACTTTATCGCCGAGGCTTAGGCCGCGATCCGCTGGCGAGAGAACTAGCCGTAGCGGAGAAAATGCTGGGTAAAAACCCAAGCGTCGAGGCAATAGAGGATTTGGCTTGGGCGATTGTTTTACATCCTGAATTTCAGTTGATTTTTTAAAAAGCAGGAGTAGGGGCGAACCTGTGTGCTCGCCCAACGCGCGTAAGCTCCGATTGAAAGGTAGTTCTTGAATTTTCGCCTTACTATAAGTAGCATGTACAAAAATCGGACGGTCCGCAGCAGCGGCTGTCCGACCATACCGCAAGCACCCATGAAAAACATCTGGAATCGTAGAGAATTTTTACAACGCACAAGCGCCGCCACGCTGGCCGCATTGGCAGCGGGTGCGCCGATGTCGAGCCTGTTGTCGAGTTGTAGTAATAAGAAACAGGGCCGCACCAATGGTACCGCCGACACGGTCATTCTGCTGTGGATGGCGGGCGGTATGGCGCATACCGAAACCTTCGACCCCAAGCGCTACACGCCCTTTGAAAAGGGCATGGAGGGCAACCGCGTGCTGAGTACTTTTCCCTCCGTACCGACGGCCCTCGATGGTATCCACTTTTCCGAAGGACTGGAATCCATTGGTAAAGTTATGGACAAGGGCGCGTTGATTCGCTCCTACGTGGCCGCCGACCTGGGCCATATCCTGCACTCGCGGCACCAGTACAACTGGCACACCTGCTACGAACCGCCCCAAACCGTGGCCGCGCCGCATATCGGGGCCTGGATTGCCAAAGAGCTTGGGCCGAAGAATCCGGTGATACCCGCCTTCGTGGACATTGGGCAGCGATTCACCTTAGGGGAAGGCGAGGAGTTGAAAGCCTTCCATACGGCGGGCTTTCTGGGTAATGAGTTTGGCCCCTTCTTCATCCCCGACCCGACGCAGGGACTCGACAGCGTTCGCCCGCCCGTGGGAATGAACGCCCAGCGCTTCGAGCGGCGCAACCAGCTTTACAACGACCTCATCAGCAGCAGCCCAATGGGCGAATACGGCAGCGACTACCAGAAGGAATCGCTGCGCCGCTCGATGGAGCAAGCCTACATACTCCTGAATTCGCCGGAGGCCAAAGCCTTCGACCTTAGTACCGAACCGAAAGAAAGCTACGACAAGTACAACACCGGAAAGTTTGGCCTAGGGTGCCTTTTGGCACGTCGGCTCACCGAACAAGGCGCGCGCTTCATCAGCGTCACGACAGAATACGAACCCTTCAAAGGATTCGATACCCACGAAAATGGCCATACGCGCATGGTCGACATGAAGAAAATGATCGATGGCCCCGTAGCGCAACTTATCCGGGATCTCGACCAAAGCGGCCATCTCGACCGCACTCTGGTCGTACTGGCCAGCGAATTCAGCCGTGACATGATGGTAGAGGGCCGCCCCGGCGAAAAAGTGCAGGAGCAAGTCAATCAGCCGGACATTCTCTCGGATCCGAAATTCTACGGGATGCACCGCCACTTTACCGACGGCTGCTCGCTGCTGATGTTCGGCGGCGGCATCAAGCGCGGATTTGTTTACGGCAAAACCGCCGACGAGCGCCCCTGCAAGTCCATAGAAAACCCCGTCAAAATCGACGGCATTCACCAGACGATCTACCACGCGCTGGGTATCCCGCAGGAAACCGCGTACGACGTGGAAAAACGGCCTTTTTATACGACGCCCGATGGGAAGGGAGAGGCGGTTTTGGAATTGTTGGGGTGAGGTTTTGGGTTTTACATGAATTGTTTGATTCGCTCCAAAAGATCTGCTGCTACATCTCGGACTTCCACGGCAACACTGTTTAAAAATGCCGTACTGTCTTCAGCTAGGAGAGATTGAATTGCTACATAGTAGGGGCGAAATAGTATATCGTAGCCATTTTCGCTTAATGCTTCTAATACTACTTGTCCCAGTCCAAGACGGGTTGAAACAGCAGCGAATAACCACCAGTCGTTATGCATGCCTATTGGTAGTTGATCGCCAACAAATTCTAAGGCTTTGAACATGTAGTTTTTGGCCATTCCATAATTGGAGTTATACATTTCAAACAATGAGGCGTTGAGCCAATATCTGTCCTTCTCTTCATCTGGTACCTCTAGTTGCTTAAATAATTTTTTGGCTTTCTCTAATTGATTCATCTTATCCCTGTACAGAAACATAAGGTTCAGTTTATACAGAAACACAAGATTTTCTTTTGAAGAAAGCATTTTTTCCTCAATTTCAATAGCATTTAAATAAGCACGTTCAGCCTTTTGATAATTTATTAAGTCGTACTGATATATTTCTCCCAGTCCAAACCATGGGAACGCTTTCTGATCTTCAATCTCAATGGCTCTCAGATAAGCCCGTTCGGCATTACTAGTTTGATTTAAGTGGAGGTGGTAAAGGAGACCTAAACCACTCCACAATATTGGATCCTGGTCGTCAAGTTCAGTTGCCCTTAAATACGCTTGCTCAGACTCCTCATACTTGTTTAGATTAAATAGATAAAGATTGCCTAAAGCCTCCCACGGGCCAGCATTTTGCCCGTCAATTTCAACTGCCTTTATGTAAGCTTGTTCGGCCTCTTCATAGCGTCCTAAGTTGTATTGATAGAGATTCCCTAGATAATACCATACGTCTGCATCCTCTTGTTTGTCAATTTCCAAGCCTTTCAGATATGCTTGTTCGGCTTCAATATATCTATTCAAATTGTGTTGATAAAGATGTCCTAAATTGTACCAAGGGTATGTATATTTTTCGTCCAACCCTACAGCTTTCAGGTAAGCTGCTTCAGCATCCTCATACCTGTCCAATTCGTATTGATAAAGCGTACCTAGTCCATTCCAAACAAAAGCAGACATATTATCAATTTCTATAGCTTTTAAATAAGCCTTTTCAGATTCCTCATACTTATCAAGATAGTTTTGGTAAAGCCCTCCCAGCGTGTACCAAGTGGAAGCTTGCTGCTCATCGATCTCTATAGACTTCAAATAAGCTTCCTCAGCCTCCTCGTAGCGCTCTAAGTGCAATTGGTATAGATCACCAAGCTCGTTCCACAAACTAGCATTTTGAGTGTTGATATTAACGGCTCTTAGAAATGCTCGTTCAGCTTCCGCATATTCCTTTATGTAAGATGCATTCAAGTGTCCAGTCATCTCCCACCCCCATTCGTTACTTGGGTTTAGCATTAGTAACTTTTCACAGGCATCGCGAGCTCCTAACCAATTATTAGCCCTGAGTAGGTCAATAGCTGTCTTCATCAACTCTAACTCTTTTTCATTCACCACCTCTGAGGGTATTTCAAAATCTCTCAAAATACTAGAGTCGCGATTTAATATTTCAAATAGCTCCTCGTAACTTTTTCGTTTAAGTCTTTCGGCTAATTCCATGTCCCGAACTCCACCTGCAATAGCTAATTGCAAGCTCACCTGATCTCGGTGTAAAGCTTTATTTAGCAAGGCGAGTTGTCCTACTTTTGGAAGTTCTTCGCCATATAACATTACCAAAAATTTGGTCAGGCACAGTAATTCTTTTTTGTGCCGACGACTGCTGCGGCGCATCAGATACCAGACGTTAAAAAATCTTTCACTAATCTGATAGGCACTGCCTTTTTTTTGATAAGCGCTCAGTTTTTCGATCCAACCTACTTCGGTCAAGCGTTTGAGTTGGGGAGATAGTTGTGAGTTTTCAAGTTGGGTAATCTGTCGGAGATCGTCTAGAACCAGGGGATCCCAATGTAGGGCTACAGCGTCAAGTATTACCTGTAGCTGTTTAGGGAGTTCTTCAAAACGCGCTTTGTAGAGTGGCGTCATCATATCCATCATTCCTTCTAAATCATTCTGTACTTCTGCCGAGAAACCATCTTTTATGAGAGGATATAACATCACAACTGTACGCGGTGTGCCGCCAGTGAGTTGGTAAATTGTACGTAAACGCGCTCGATTGGCTGATATTTCGTTGACAAAAGCCGGGTTATTCGTAATCTCAGCGAGATTGCGTAATACATCCATAGTTTCCTCAAAATTCAATTTTTTAAGATATTGAACCTGGAATGCATCGTAGAATGGTGCACCATAATCCACTGTATCGGCGATGGTGCCAGCACTTGCTCCAACTAGAATTGGTGCACCGTTTGCCATCAGAATAGCACGAAGCTGATGTTGTTCCGCTTTGGAAAGGCTTTCAAATATAAGACCAAGATTATCTACTAGCAGAACTAAACGCCTTCCAATGCGTTCAGTCCATCGCGCGAGATGCGCGTACATATCCATTGCAGAAATGGCTTTGGAATCAAGAGTCAATTTATTGATGTCGCGATCTAGTTGCGCCAGTTCGCTATCGCTACCTTCCCGATCTAGGGCGTCGGCAAGAGAGTCAAGGCAGTTGAGCCAGAACTTGGACAGGCGGTCGACATTGTACTGCTCTTCGGGAAAAGTTAGTGGAATGAACGCTGAGCGATGCTGCTCTTTTCTCAACTCCACCGCGATGCGGTGTAGCATTGTGGACTTACCCATGCCGCGTTGCCCGATAATGAGGTAGTGTTGTGGAATGGCGTCAGGGCTTTCAGTGACGATGCCTTCCAACAGGTACTCAAATACCTTGATTCGGGTGATAAACGCACGTTCGATTTCCTCGTCACTCAGTCTGCCGGGATTGAAAATGCCGATTTGGGTAGCCTTTAATGTGAGTTCTTCGGTCATTTTACAAAGCGGTTATACCAGAAATCGCGGATTAATGGGGAGCGGAATAGGTAAAGGTTCTCTTTTTCAATAAGATATCCATCGTTTTTGAGCATTCTTATCAAGATGGCAAGTACACTTTCAGCTTTATCAATATCTTGGTGCTTTTTGTACACTACGTCAAGCAGATTTCCCCTTTTAACGCCCTCCTTTGCTTGGCAGATTTGATTCAGCAGCAAGAAAGCGGTTTCTGTGTTTTCGTTATATTGTACTTTCAGGCGTTCTTCCCAAGTGTTTAAATAGCTTCCTTCCGTTATATCGTTATAAGCTTTTGTAACTAAATCAATTCCTAATTCGGCTCCTCCCGTTTTGATGCGCCATTTTATTCTTTCAAACAGCACCTGGATAAAATAGGGAAGCAGATACCCTAATTTACCGATCATCCCTTCCCTGATTTCATCGTTCAAGTTGATTCCTGCCCCTTTTTCCAAAGCTAAAATCATGGCCTTGGCCGAATCAGAATCGAATGATTCGAGTTCATAGGGCGTAAAATCATTTAGCGTACTACTAAGCTGATGCCATGAGGCAAAATTCTCTATACCTACCGAACTACTAAAAATCCAGCGAATTTTTGAACCTGTAGTTTGGCGAAGGCTTCTGAGCCAATGGAGCATTTCTTCAACATGTTGCTTATCACCATTGTTGGCCCTGAGAAGATTACTGAGCAATACGACCACTTCATCGAAGAAGATCAACGTATCGTGATTGTACGGTAACAATTTTTCCAGCTCTTGATTAATGTCTGATTTCTCACCTTGCCATGCCAAACTGACTTCGGCCCCACCCACGTTGACGGCCAATTTTAGAGATTTTATAATATCGAATAATTTATTACCAGCTTCCTTGGCTTTCTCCCAATCTGATAGTTTTCTTAATTCTGCAGCTAGCAACTCGACAAATTCGAACTCTGAGTGAGCTTTCTCTAAATTTATCTCCACAGTTTCCCAATTGTTTTTCTTGGCGATTTCTAACATTTTCTTAGCAAATGATGTCTTTCCAACTCTTCGCGGTGATGGTAGCAGGATATTATTGCCATCCATCAGCATACCCCACACGTACTTAATTTCCTCCTCCCTACCAAAGAAGTCTTCCCCATCAACGGGAGCGCCTATTCTATTTTTCATTTTTATGGTTGTTTATATACAAATGCAAATATATACATTTTTGTATATATACAAAAATGTATATATTAATATTGTAGAAAAATTTACCAGAGAAAACAAATTAACCACCTTATCCCACATACTCTATAACCCTCTCAACCCCCCGCTCATAAAACGCAAATCCAACCGTCACCCCAGCGGCAAGAATGAGATATCCTCCAATGAAATAACTAAACCAACTCCCCGCTGATTCGATGCCAAACCAATTGCCGAAATGTACCAGAATGCCCAGTCCGATTATGGCGCGGGCAATTTCCCAAAGCCAGGCGTGCGGATGGCGGTCCATCAGTTCGGTGTAGGCATAGATGCCGAGGTAGATAAAGGCACCGCAAAAAATGGCGTTGGGCAGGCCTACCAGCATCAAATTATCGAATAAGGAAAAGAGAAGGATAAAAGTAAAAGTGAACTGGATCCAGGCCCAAACGACCAGACTACGCGGGGCGGATGGTCCGTATTTTTCAAAGGCGTAGACATCCTCAATGTAATGAACCGGATAGGATTCGGGCACGTCGGCGGGGCGCCAACCCGTGGGCATGAACCAAATCCGGGCCTTGTCCCACCAGCTGCGGGTGCGCCACGCATCCTGCATCAGCAGCCACATGTGGCCCCAATTAATTTTGATGGGATTCCAGGTGCTGACCGGGCGCGTGATGCCGTAGACGGGCGGTACGTCGGGGAGCTCTTCTTGAAAGGTGCCGAAGATTTTGTCCCAAATAATCAGAATCTGGCCGTGGTTTTTGTCGAGATAGATCGGGTTGATGGCGTGGTGGACGCGGTGATGCGAAGGCGTGACCAGTATTTTTTCCAGCCAGCCCATGCGCCCAATGTACACAGTGTGGTACCAAAACTGCGCGAATAGATGAATCGGCGTCAGCACGGCTATAACTATAGCGGGGACGCCCAGCAGCGCGGCGGGAATCAGAAAGATCGTAAAAATATTGACCAGCCCCGAAATGCTCTGTCGCAGGGCGCAAGCCAAGTTAAACTCTTCGCTACTGTGGTGAATGAGGTGTTGATTCCAAAGAATATTGACTTTATGGTTAAGCGCATGACCGAGGTATCCGGCCAAATCGAGCGCAATGAACGCGATAAACCATACCCAGAAAGTGGATTTTATCTCAAAAAAAGCCCAGTGCTCCACCATCCAGGCGTAGGTAATGATGGAAAGCCCCAGGCCGAGAGCGTCTTTCAGGCTGTTGGTAAACCCCGAGCTAAGACTCGAAATCATGTCCATATTCTTGAAATGATCGCGGAATCGCAGCCAGCCGTAGAGTTTTTCGCCCAGCACGGCCGCCAGAAAAATGGGCATGGCCAGCGTCAGTATCTTAGCGTATTGTTCCATAAAATTGAAACGATTGAGAGGCAGTTGTAATTATAAAGGTATAAAGTTGGGTAAATTTTAGGGAATCGGCAAGAACGAACCCGGAAAGCGTAGCTCGCCATTTCGATATATCCGGTACTTTTACCTACTTTTGAAGGCCAGCGAAAAGAGTTTTAATCATGGAAATAAAAAACGAAGACGAGTACGCCCGAGCCTCTGAACGCGCCGACCAGCTGCACGATAGTAAAATCGAAGCCGAGCGGCAGGAACTAGCCGAGCTGTTGCAAGCCATGAAGGTGTACGAATATGATTTTGTCAAAATGTTGCGGGATTACCTCTAAAATAACTTTCCTATGAAAACGAAAAATATCCATTTTGCAGTAGCCGCTTTATTGGCCGCGCTGACTTTCCCGGCCACCGCCCAAATCGGGGTAGGGGCTAAGGCACCCAAAAACGCGGAGGTGCTCTTCGACGGCAGTAAGAAAATGCTGGACCAGAAATGGGAATACTGGGACGGTCCCGGCCGCAAGGCAGAGGGCCCAATTAACTGGAAAATCGAAAAAGACCCCGTGGGCCGTGGTACCGTCATGAACACCAACGACCCCGTGGCGGCTGGCGGAAAGTACGGCACAGCCGACATCGTGACCAAGGAAAAATTCAAAGATTTTCGGCTGCACATCGAGTTCAACATCCTTAAAGCCGGCGGTAACAGCGGCGTGTACCTGCAAAACCGCTACGAAATTCAGGTAGTCGACGGTGACACGACAAGCCACGGCCTGGGCGCGGTAATCAACGAAACGCCTTCGCCTTACTACGCCTACAATGGGCTGGGTAAGTGGAATGCTTACGACATCGAGTTTAAGGCCGCGCGTTTCGAAGATGGCAAACGCACCGAGCCCGCGATGGTCACCATGTATTTCAACGGCAAGAAAGTCCACGACCAACAAGCCATCAACCAGGTGTGGGGTGGTGCCAAGTCGGGTATCGACGGCGGTAACGACGGCGGCAAAGGCATCACCGATGTACCCGGCGGCCTTAAGCTGCAAGCCGAAGGCCACGACGTGCTTTACCGCAACATCTGGATTATTACTGACGGAAAATTTAATTCCTCGGAAATCAACGGTAAATAGCGGCCACAAATTAAGTCTTGGTAGTGACGGAGCACTGTCACCCTGGAAAGGGGCGCAGATTATAACTTTCAACCGTCCATTGTCCACCGTCCACTAATTAAATGAAGACCTACTGGCGACTGCTTTCTTACGCCCGGCCGCTGGGGCAGTACATCGTTCCCTTTTTCATCACCTCGCTGCTGGCGAGTATCTTCGGGATACTCAACTTTGCGCTGCTGATCCCGCTACTGAAGCTGCTCTTCAATCAGGTTGACGCCGAGAGTGCCGCCCAAATGACCCGGTTGCCTGAGCCCTCGCTCACGATCGACTACCTGGGCGGACTGTTCAATTATTATTTCGGCACCTATATGCAAACCCACGGCAAGCTGGGGGCGTTGCAATTCGTGTGTGCGATCATCGTAGGTTCGGTTTTCCTCTCGGACATATTCCGGTACCTGTCGGCGCGGGTATTGGAGCGCTTCAAAGTCAATATGGTAACGCGCCTCCGGCAGGCAGTATTTGATAATGCCCTGGGGTTGCACCTCGGTTTTTTTAGCAGCGAACGCAAAGGTGACCTCATTTCGCGCGTCATGACGGACGTGCAGGAAGTCGAAAACTCCATCGCCAACACCTTCTCAGCGGCTTTTAAAGAATTTTTTACGCTCATCGTTTACCTGGTGGTACTTTTCAGCGTGTCGGTGAGTCTGACACTCTTTGCCTTTATTATTTTCCCCATTTCGGGCGCATTTATCGCGATCATCGTCAAACGAATGCGCCGCGACGCCCGAACTGGCCAGGAACGCCTTGGCGGGCTAATCAGCCTGATGGACGAAGCCTTTGGGGGCATGAGAGTGGTTAAAGGCTTCAACGCCGAAGGTTTTATCAAAGCCCGCTTTTGGCAGGAAAACGATATGTACCGCCGGGCGATCAAGTCGATGGCTTACAAGCGCGAAATGGCTGGGCCTTTTTCTGAGTTCATGGGGGTCACGATTGTGGCGTTCATCCTGCTGTATGGCGGTTCCTTGGTGCTTTCTAACCAATCGGAGCTGTCGGCGGCGCAGTTTATTTTTTATATCATCACCTTCTCGCAGGTACTTCGCCCGGCCAAGGAAATCTCCAACGCGTTCAGCAACACCCAGCGTGGTATTGCCTCGGGGGAACGGGTGCTGCAATTGGTCGATGCCCGCAACGAAATCATTGAAAAGCCCGACGCCCGCGCTATTGATGCCTTCCGGGACCGGCTTGAGGTCAAGAATTTGTCCTTTGCCTACGAGCAAGATGTTCCCGTTTTGCGGGATATCAACTTCACGATGGAAAAGGGGAAAACTATTGCCCTGGTCGGCTCGTCGGGCGGGGGAAAGTCTACGCTGGCCGATTTGGTACCGCGCTTTTACGATCCCACCGTTGGACAAATAGTAATAGACGGCCATGACCTCCGCGATTTGAAGACCGAATCGTTGCGGGCGCTGATGGGGATTGTAACGCAGGAATCGATTTTGTTTAATGACTCGATTTACGACAATATCGCTTTCGGTACCGATACCACGCCGCAGGAAGTGGAGGCTGTGGCGCGCATCGCTAACGCCCACGATTTCATTATGGAGCAGCCCCAAGGCTACCAAACGATTATTGGCGACCGGGGGACCAAGCTCTCCGGCGGACAGCGGCAACGTTTGAGCATCGCGCGCGCTATTCTCAAAAACCCCCCGATCCTGATTC
The DNA here is from genome assembly GCA_038242095.1 of Cytophagales bacterium. Lineage (GTDB taxonomy): Bacteria > Bacteroidota > Bacteroidia > Cytophagales > Spirosomataceae > Persicitalea. The sequence goes on along the minus strand of JBBSSJ010000014.1, from coordinate 4,975 downwards.
TGGACGAGGCTACCTCAGCCCTTGATACTGAGTCCGAAAAACTCGTGCAGGAAGCGCTCACGCACCTTATGCAAAATCGCACGGTGCTGGTCATCGCCCACCGGCTCAGCACCATCCAACACGCCGATGAGATTTTGGTCATCCATCAGGGCCGCATCATCGAGCGCGGCACGCATCAGGCTTTGCTCGAAAACGCCGACGGGTTTTATAAGAAACTCACGCTCATGCAGGGCGTCTGATTGTGATGAGTAATCTGCGCCCTACTCGCCGGGATGGTAGGTACGAACAGCATGTTGTTGTACGTCTTCTTTATAAAAAAGCACGTCCTTGAACTTGCCCTGACTGTACATTTCGCCTTGATCAAAGAAGTGCTTCGAATCCTGGTGGCCGCTTTCACCACCCGCCAAAAGTGACTTGGCCCGAATACGATCACCAAATTCAACGGCGCAAACGAAGCTGTTGCCGTTGATGCCGTAACGCTTTTGCGTACCCGGAAAATAGCGCGACGTGTACGAAGGTAGCATGCCCCAGGCCGAGGAGGTGTAGCCCACGGCCAGGCTGGGCTGGTCGTCGCGGTATTGCTGGTCGATGGCCGATGACACCCGCTGGAAGCGATTGAGCGCGCCCCAGGGAAGCTGCCATTTGCCGTGGGTTTTTTCAAGCTGGGTCAGTACTTCGCCGAAGGGGGTTAGTAGTTCATCAGCGGTAGCGGTGGCGGCAAACATCCGGGCTTTTACCACCTGGTCGGCATGCTCATTGCCCCGCACTTTGACGCTGTACATTGCCGACGCAATTTTCTCGCCCCATTCTACCGCCAGCGTCGTCGCTACCGAGGCCTCACTGCTCCGGTAATTCCAGTTTTTGAGCACCGACATCGGCCCAATCCAGTAGGCGTAGCGGGGATCGTCGTAGGAGACGGTTTTCTCAAAAGCCGCCACCAGAGCCGGAATCAGAATCTGAAAGGAGGTTAGATACGTATCGTAGCCCGTCTTGATTACTTCGTCGAGATCGTACTTACGCGGCTCGGAGAGCAACCGTACGGCGTTGACCCCCCGGAAGTTTTCGCCGTCGGGCGCCATGTAAGCCGGGTAATCGGCGGGCTTGGGGCTGTTCTCGCCGGCCACCGTGAAGGGCGTCGAGTTGCAGTTTTGCAGCCAGCCGTTGGCAGGATTATACACATGAACCGCCTCGGCCACGGGATGCATGCCCTGCCATTCAGTCGCTTTGGTGGTGCCGTCCACGGGTTGCGACCAATCGTACTGCGGATCGCGGCGGGGCACGAAGTTGCCGTGCCAATAGGCAATATTGCCTTCAGCGTCGGCGTAAACGGTGTTGTTGGAGGTATTTTCCAGAATATCCATGGCCTTTTTATACTCGGCAAAACTGTTGGCCTTGGTGCGCTGATAACTTTGGATGAGCATATTCAGCGTTCGGTTGTTGGAGCGCAGGCTTTCCCACTGCCCGTTGCGATTGGCCATCACCGGCCCGTGGTGGGTATAGTAAGTGGTGATTTTTCTCTCTTCCAGTTGGTCACCCTTTTTGACCTTGATCATAATTTCTTTTTGCTGCACGGGCCGTTGCTTGCCTTCATATTCGTAGGTCCAGCCCTTATCGCTTTTGCTTACTTTTTCCAGATAGGTATCGGCCACATCGGTGCGAGAGGAGGTGTGTATCCAACCCAAATGTTTATTAAAGCCTTGATAGACAAAGAACTGCCCCCAGGTCACGGCCCCGTAGGCGTTCAATCCTTCCTCGCTCACGACGTGTACCTCGGGCCGGAAGTAAAACGTCACGTGCGGATTGATGTATAGGATACTCTTACCGGATTTGGTGATCGAGGGCGCAAAAGCAAAGCCATTGGAGCCCGTCAGAATTTCGTGTTGGTCTAAGGCCTTTTTTGAATTTATATCAAAATCAAAACCAACCGATGGCGTCCCTTTGCCGTAAAAGGCTTCCAGATCACGGGCCTTTATATCGGCGGTACTGATGGCCCCGATGCTGCCGTCGGTCCAGAGCAACGGAAACCAGGGTTCAAAGCGCGTCAGCAACGCGGGCTTGGTTTCGGGGTGGGTAACGAGGTAGTAGTTGATGCCATCGGCGTAAGCGACGAGCAGCTTTTTAAGCCAGGATGGCGCTATTTTAAAGTCGGCCTGGGCGTCTTCGGGCGTAATGAGCATTCTGATGAGCAAGTCGTCGTACAGCGCGCTTTCACCCTTTACTTCGGCCAGGCGGCCCAGCTTTTCGAGGTAGTTCATCTCGACCCGGTTGAAGTCGTCTTCACATTGCGCGTACATCAGGCCGAAGATTGCATCGGCGTCGGTCTTGCCGTACACGTGCGGAATGCCCCAATTATCGCGAATAATCGTGACGTTTTTGGCTTGCTTCCCCCAGCCGGCGACCTCCTTTTTACTGAAGGGCTGGCCGTGGGAAGGAGGAAAGGAGGAAAGGAGGAGGAAAAAAAGGAAAAGCCCTTTGGCCGCCCACCGGTTCGGGACGTTCAGGGTGGTAGTGAGGAGAAGCAGCTTTTTTTGCATGGGGAAAGGGGTAGGGTGAAAACGCCGCATGGCGCTTTCACAAAACTACGTACTTTCCTCCCGAACAAAAAGGACCACTAATCAATCAACTTGATGCTGATGCTGGTACCTGCCGCCTTGTGATCGAAGGCGCAATCATCGAAGCTGGGACCTGAAAAACGGGGGCGGAAATTAGTGCTGAAACCGTAAGGCTCCTTCGGAATCCCTACCATGTTTTTATCGAGCTCATCGTTGCCGTTAAGATCGTGGTAGAGTGCCACAGCGTAGCGGCCCGGTGGCACCATAAACTCGACGGACTGGTTTTCGGCCTTGAGTACTTTCACGCTCTTGGCAAAAGCGGGCGGAGTCTCACCGAATGTTGCGCCGGGTTTGTAAAGCGCTATCCTGACGGTACCGCCATTCTTGACCACATTGGTGATCTCAACCGTTAGCCGGGCATCAGCGGTTTTCATAGGTGCAATCGTTAGAAGGAGCGAGAATAACAGAGCGAACATAAAGCGAACATAACAAGATGGGTTTTATGCAAAAACGCCTGTCCGAAACAATTGTTTCAGACAGGCGTCCGGTATTTTTTAAGCGTGGTAATTGGCTACATATCCAGTAGTCCGAGGATAATGAAAACAACGCCCACCAAACTCACCAGACCTCCGATGTAGTAAGGAATGACTAGTGAAAGCAGAATGCCGACCAACAGTAAAACCAATCCGATTTTAATCTTCTGATTCATTGCTTTAGCTTCTTTAGTCGAAGCCGGAGCCAGCGTATTGCTTTTCTCGATGTGGTTTTTCAGAGTACTGTTGACAAGTTTGCTCACTTTGGAAGTCTGCACTTCCGAAGCGGGTGCATTCCGGAGTTCGTTTTTGGCGATCATCTCCCGAGCCTTGTTGACTTGGGCGGCAACCAATGGGCGGGCCATCAACTCCTGTCCCTGCGTGGTGGCAAGCGCCTTTTCAAGTTGCTCGTCGATTTGACGGGGGCTACTTTCAGCCAGCATTTTGGCTACCTCAGGATTGGAGGTAAGTCCTTCAAAAGTAGGGGCTTCAGTAACTTCCGCAGGCGTAACCGTAGCTACTGTGGGCGTTTGGGTCCGGCTGCTTTGGTAAGCGCTGTTGGGCGCATGCTTGTAAGTTGCGTAATCGCGCGCACAGCTACCCAGCATGACGACGGCAGCCAGGAGATAAACAGTACTAAATTTTTTCATAATAAACAGGGGTTGGTGAAAAGGTGAATGAGTGAACAAAACACTAAAAAGCTAGCAGGGATGCTCTTGAAAAATGTGCCAAAACTGCAAACTAGATTTTAAAGCAAAATCGGGTAAAACTTTACTCAATTTGGGATACCCGCTTTGAGAAAGTTACGTTGTTTTAACTAATCTATTAGCGCCGAAAAAGTCTCCTGCACGACGGCTAAATCGCGATGGTGGGCTTCCAGGGCGGTCAATCTATCGGGTGAGTCTTTTTCAAGGCATTGCTCAATTACCAGGTGTGGGGTGATTTTTCGTTTCACCAGCTCAGCGGAAAAGCGGCGGTAGTCGATGTCGCCCGTGAGTTGAAACGTTTCCAGCCATACACCTTCCTCCGATTGACGAAGATGCAGTTCGGTGATGCGATGGCCGTATAGTTTCAGCACGTCGAAAACAGCCAATTCTGAATTGCCCGAGCCACGATAGATCCAGTGAACATCCATGCAAAAAGTCACATTAGCCGGTTCGGTGTTAAGCATCATGTGGTGAAACTCCCGCGCGCCGGCTTTCATCTCCATATCGTGGGTGTGGTAGGCGAGCGTCAGACCCATTTTCCGAAGCTCAGCTCCCAGGCGATCAAGATTCCTGGCCTGCTCTACCAGTTCAGTGTCGTTCTTATTCCGGCCATTATTCCAGCTCGTAGGACTGGGATTGGTCACGACGATCTTGGCCCCAATTCCCTTTGCTGCTTTGGCGATGCTCAGTACCGTATCAACTGATGCCTGAGCTACACTGGCGTCGTGCAGTGTGCTGTTGACGTAGAAAGAGGGGACCTGAATAGCGTATTTTTTCAGAAGCGGCGCCATCTGCTCCACCTCATTGGCCTTCTCGAAACTGGGCTCAAGCGCTTTGATTCCTGATTTGGCAAATTCCCCTAAAGAATAATCCAGGTCGTCACCCCATGCCTTGCCCGCGCGCCTGAAAAACGTAAACCAGCTGTATTGGTTGCAGGAGATTGGGTACGGGAGCTTGGTAGTATTGGCTCTGGCCTTTTGGGTATTGAACAGAGAAGCAGCGGCCGTCACGCCTAAGGTGCTTTGCAGGAAAAGGCGACGATTGGGGTTCATTGTTGATGTTATTAGGTCTAGAGAAATAAACACAATAGTGCCACTTTTATACTAGGGTGTATATATGAGTGGTATGTCGTGGCATCTATTATGCGCACGGTCACATCTATCATATCTAATCACGCGTCATT
>JBBSSJ010000013.1:0-34558 GCA_038242095.1 Cytophagales bacterium | reverse complement strand
TGCAGGAATTCCATTTTCAACTTGGCGACGTCGACATTACTTGGGCATTCGCCTTTGCAACCTTTGCAAGCCAGACAGAGGTCGAATACTTCTTTAATTTCTTCGTGGTCAAAGCGGTTGTCCTTGGGCGAGCGGGTGAGCATTTCGCGCAGGATATTGGCGCGGGCGCGGGTCGTTTCCTTCTCGTTGCGCGTCGCCATGTAGCTGGGGCACATCGTGCCGCCGCTCAATTCCGTTTTGCGGCAATCGCCCGAGCCGTTGCATTGCTCGGCGTGTTGCAGAATCGTCTGATTCTCGAAGCGGAAGTAGGTTTTAAATTCAGGATTCGACTGATCGGCCTCGTAGCGCAGAAACGTGTCCATCGGCGGGGCATCTACGATCTTGCCGGGATTGAAAATTCCCTGCGGGTCCCAGGTATTTTTGATTTCTTTAAAAAGCGCGTAGTTGTGCGGCCCGACCATCTGCGGAATAAACTCAGCGCGCAGCCGCCCGTCGCCGTGCTCGCCCGACAGCGAGCCATCGTACTTCTTGACCAGCGTAGCGATCTCCTCGGCAATCATCCTGAATTGGTGATGCCCTTCCTGCGTCTTCATATTGATGATCGGCCGCAAATGCAGCTCACCTGAACCCGCGTGAGCGTAGTGCACCGCCGACATCTTGTGCTTATGCAGAATCTCGTTAAAATCGCGGATATAATTTGGCTGGTCGAGTACATCCACGGCGGTATCTTCGATTACGGCCACGGCTTTTTCATCGCCGGGAATATTGGCCAAAAGCCCCAAACCCGCTTTGCGGAGCGTCCAGATTTTTTTGGTATCGTCGCCAAAGAGCAGCGGAAAGTGAAAGCCCAGTCCGGCAGCGCGGAGTTCAGCTTCCAGGTCGGTGGCCAGCTTTTCCACTTCCGGTTGGGTCTCGCGCGAGAGGTCCACGACCAGAATCGCGGGGTAGGTGCCATCCTCTTTATCCTTAACAAAAAACGCATTCTTACGCTGCTCGGCGTTGGTGGCGGCGCATTCCAGCACGTAATTGTCGATCAGTTCGACGGCCTGAGGCTGGTATTTCAGGGCGATGATGGTAGCGCGAAGCGTCTCGTGGACGGTGTTGAAGTGCGCGCACAGCAGGCCCTGCGTTTTGGGTGGCAGCGGCACGAGATTGAGTTTTATCTCCGTCAAAAGACACAAAGTGCCTTCCGAGCCCGCGATGAGGCGGCACATGTTGAAGTCCGGGCCATCGGATGTGAAAGGCGCGCAGTCCAGCAGCATATCCAGCGCGTAGCCCGTATTGCGCCGCTCGACGGATTTCTTGGGGAAATTCTTGCGTATCTCGGCCTGATTTTCCGGGTCAGAAAGTATGTCCAGTGTTTTTTGATAAATCGTGCCCGACAGCCCCGGCATTTGACCTAGTCGCTGTACATTGTTTGTCGCTGAGAAAACCGCCTCCGTGCCATCGGCCAATAGTGCTTTTACTTCCAGCAAATGCTCCCGCGTGGAGCCATATACTACGGAATTCGACCCGCAGGAATTATTCCCCACCATGCCGCCCATCATCGCGCGGTTCGCGGTGGAGGTTTCGGGTCCGAAATAAAGCCCATATTCTTTCAAAGCCATGTTCAGCTCGTCGCGCACCACGCCCGGCTGCGTCCTAACCCAGCCTTCTGTGGCGTTGATTTCAAGAATTTTATTAAAATGCTTTGAGACGTCCACCACAATGCCGCCGCCCACGACCTGCCCGGCCAGCGAAGTGCCCGCTGTGCGCGGAATGAGCGAAACCCCGTTTTCCCCCGCAAAGGCGATCAGCGTTTTTAAGTCTCGTTCCGTATGCGGGATGGCGACGGCCAGCGGCATCTCACGGTAAGCCGAGGCGTCGGTGGCGTACAGGGTGCGGAGCGTATCGTCCTGAAACAAATCGCCGTCGAGCTGGCGGGCGAGGACGTCGAGGTGGGAGATGGTTTCGGTGGTTGGCGTTGTCATGTGGACTTAGAACTGATTACCCGTACGGGTAGTTTCGGACAAATATAGCGGGGAAGGCGGTAAAGCATATATTTCCACTCCCTGGGATCCTCTTGATCGTTTTTTTGAAAAAAATTCAATTTAGGACTGTGCTTCGTAGTTTGTGCCGAACAATCTTGGATAATGAATGTTTATTACTGAAATTTGCGTACTTAGACTGAGGCATTTGTAATAAAAGATATACTCAGTAGAACTTATTGAAGTTTCTCTAAACGGGTAGTTTAAACACTTGTCCTTTCAAGCTGTATCACACAATAAGTTAACATAAAATCAATTTACTATGAAAAAATGTTATTCAAAAATGCTGCACAGTAGCGGCAGAGTTAGCTTGACCAGGCTGTGGTACACCGCGCTGGTATTGCTGCTGGCCGTGGGCGTATCGATGGCCCAGGACAACGCTGTCACCGGTAAAGTAACCGACGGCACGGGTGGCGGGCTGCCCGGCGTGACAGTGACCGTAAAAGGCACCACCCGCGGCACCAACACAGACATGGAGGGCAACTACACCGTAGCGGCCACACCGACCGCGACCCTTGTTTTCAGCTATATCGGATTTTCCACCCAGGAAATTCCCGTCGGCAACCAGTCCACGATCAACGTCAAGATGTCCGACGATGTGAAGGCCCTTGAAGAAATAGTCGTGGTCGGCTATGGTACCGCCAAGCGGAAGGATGTGACGGGATCCGTACAATCCGTGACTTCCAAAGATTTTAACTCGGGTATCAATCCCAACCCTTTGCAAGCTATTCAGGGCAAAGTGGCCGGTTTGGTAATCACCCAACCCAACGGCGATCCTAATACCAGTCCTACGGTACGTTTGCGAGGTTATACCTCGCTCGCGGGCGGTAGCGATCCGCTTTATGTCGTGGACGGCATAATTGGCGTACCCATCAACACGATTTCACCGAGCGACATCGAGACGATGGACGTGCTGAAGGATGCCTCGGCGTCGGCTATCTACGGTTCGCGCGCGGCCAATGGCGTAATCATCATCACCACCAAGCGCGGCAAGTCGGGACGCACTACGGTCAGTTTTAACAACTATGTCGGAGTCGATGTGATTTCCAACCAGCTCGATCTTCTCGATGGCCCGGGTTACGTAGGCGAAGTGAAGCGTATCAAAGGCGACTCTTCCCTGCTCGACAACCTGCGCTTTCCCAAGCCAGCCGGCGGCGGTAACTACAACACCGATTGGTGGGACGCAATTTCTCGGGCGGGCTACACCAACAACCACGATTTGGCGGTTTCGGGTGGCGGGCCCACTTTTTCGTACCGGGGTTCGATTAACTACATCGATCGCCAGGGTATCGTCAAGAACACGGGTTTCGATCGTCTGACGGGCCGTATCAACATCGACCAGAAGGCCATCGACAATCGTCTTAATATTCAGTACAGCCTTTCCTATACCAAGCTGAATTCCGACCTGACGGACGGCGGGATCTTGGGTAATGCCACCACTTTTTTGCCGACGCTTCCTATTCGAAATGAGGACGGGAAATATTACGAAGTACCTGGTGCATTCGATTTGAACAATCCCGTTGCCATGCTGGAAAATGAGATTTTCAAACGCGAGAAGAATACGCTCGTCGGTGGGGTAAACTTGAAGTACGAGCTTTTCAGTGGCTTTACACTGGGAGTCAACGGAGCAATCAAGAGCGATCAGGAAGTTACCAGCCGCTCACGCAATGGCGCAATCAAGGCTTTCCAGATCACCAATGGTGAGTCTTCCCGTAACCTGGGTCAGACCAACGACAAACTGCTGGAACTCACCGCCAACTACATTAAGGGCTTCGGCGAGCGTGGCAGCAACTACTCGCTGTTGGCGGGTTACTCTTACCAGGACATCATAAACGATGGTTTTGGGGCTAATAACCGCCAGTTCGTGGCCTCTGGCTTGGGCTATAACAATCTGGGCCTGGGTGCCGGATCGTTGATTTTACCTAGCAGCGGCTATACTAATTCATATAAGAACAAGACCTCCCTTGCGTCATTCTTCGGCCGCGGCACGGTGAACTTATTCGACAAGCTCAATTTCACAGGTACGTTGCGTTATGACGGTAGCTCCAAGTTTGGTAAAAATAATAAGTGGGGCCTGTTCCCGTCCATTGCGGGCGGCTGGACAATTTCCGACGAGAATTTCTTTCCCAAGTCCAACGCGTTCAACTATTTGAAACTTCGCGTTAGCTGGGGCAAAACGGGTAACTCCGAAGGTCTTGCTCCCTACCAGTCGTTACAACTTTACGGCCAAAGCGGCACGTATTACGATGGCGGCATCAACAACTTCCTGCCCGGCTACGCCATTACCCAAAATACCAACCCCAATCTGAAATGGGAGGTAGTTTCACAAGCTAATCTCGGCCTGGATTTCCAGTTCGTCAACGGCCGCTTCTCGGGTTCGATCGACCTGTTTAGCAAGAAAACCAGCGACATGCTGTATCGCTACTCGGTACCCGCCGATGGCGTGAAGTACTTCGCGAACTTCATCTATGCCAACGTGGGTGAAATGAGCAACAAGGGCATCGAGCTTTCGTTTGGTGGCGACATTGTCGAGGCGGGAGATTTTGTTTGGAATAGCCGCGTAATCGGTTCTTTCATCAAAAACGAGATCGTTAACCTCAAAAGCGACGAATTCGACTCGGGAATCATTCGTTTCAACGCGTTCGGTGGCCGGGGACTGTCCGACGTATTCGCTTCCACCTTAACGCCCGGCCAAGCGCTGGGAACGTTCAATAACGTCGGTCGCTTTGTCGGGTTTAATGACAAAGGACAAATGCAGCTGCAAGGCGTGCCGGGGATTTCCGCCGCCACTGGAGATACCATCAACGGCCGACCTGTGACAAACCCCGCCAATGCGGTTTTAGGTTTCAAGGACAATCCGCAGCCTTTCCTGACGGCCGCTTGGGTAAACAGTTTTACCTATAAAAATTTCGATCTCAATTTCCAGTTGCGGGGTGTGTTCGGTAATAAGATCCTGAATAACCTCCGTTCCAACTTGTCAATTCCGGGTTCGATTCTGGAAACGAACATGCTGAAAAGTGTGAGCGAATTGCCCGCCCAATTCAGCACCAACGCGCTGTCGAGCTACTGGCTGGAAAGCGGCACCTACGTGCGTTTGGACAATTGGCAGCTGGGCTACAATCTGTCGTTCAACAGCAAATACATCAGCAATGCCCGCGTTTACGTGGGTGGCAATAACCTGTTCGTGCTGACTAAGTACCGGGGTGTCGATCCTGAATTGGAAGTAAAAGGCGACCTGGGCAACGGATCCCAGCGGCCTAACAGCCTGGGACTGGACGCCAGTGGTATTTATCCTAAAACCCGCACGGTACAATTGGGAGTAAATCTGACTTTCTAAACCAAATACGACAAACTGACGTATCTAAAAAATTATCCTAAAGACATGAAAATCAATTTCAAACAAATACTCTTCGTCGCGGCGGCCCTGCTGGTTTCGCAGTCGTGTACGAATCTTGAGGAAACGCCCTATGACGTTATTCCCACCGATGAATTCGGTGCTACGCCCGATCAGCAAGCTGCCCTTTTGGGGCCTCTGTACGGATCGCTGGGTCAATATTTCGACCGGTACGCCGCGCTGAACACGGTGACCGATGAACAGGTAATCCCCACGCGGGGTGGCGACTGGAAAGACGGCGACGCTTGGAAGCGCCTGCAACAGCATAGCTGGGTAGCTTCAACCGATGATGGTACTTTTAATGGCTTGTGGACCTGGATTTATAACAGCATCACTTCCATCAACCAGCAATTGGGTACGATTACCGAACCTGCTACGGTAGCAGAGTTGCGCACGCTCCGGGCGTTTTACCATTATGTGGCCCTGGACAACTTCCGCAATGTGATTATTGCCGATAGTGCGAGCGGCGGTGCTTCCACGCAAGCGACTCCCGCCAAAACTTTTGCCTTCATCGAAAAGGAAATCAAAGAATCGTATCCCGATTTGAGTGAAAATGTCGGCGGCAAATATTACGGGCGGATCAATAAGTACGTGGCCGATATGCTCCTGGCCAAGCTGTACCTGAACGCTCAGGTTTATACTGGCACCCCCAAGTGGGCCGAAGCCAAAGCTGAGGCTGATATCATCATAACCTCCGAAAAGTACAAGCTCGAATCCAACTTGTTCAACAACTTTACAACCAATAATACGGGCTCGAAGGAAAACATCTTTGTCGTACCTTTTGATGCTTCCAAGCGCGGCGGATTCAATATGAATATGAGAACCCTGCACTACTTGAGCCAGTTGACTTACAACTTGCCTCAGGCGCCCTGGAATGGCTACTGTACGATTACCGAATTCTATAATTCTTTCGAAGCCGATGACGCCCGTAAGACGATGTGGATCGTTGGCCAGCAGTTCACTTCCGGCGGCCAACCCCTCCTGGACGATGGTAAACCTATGATTTTCACCCCCGAAATTCCTGCTTTCGAAATGCCCGCCGGCCCCACGGCCCGTCTGGCCGGCGCAAGGAGCCGCAAGTACGAGATTCAACGCAACGGTGCCAGCAACGATCAGGACAACGACTTCGTGATCTTTCGTTTGGGCGATGCCTACCTGATGCGGGCCGAAGCAAATCTGCGCCTGGGAAACACGGCTGATGCGATCAAGGACGTGAACATCATTCGCGAACGTTCGGGAGCAAAATCCATCACCACGCTCACGATGGACCGTATGCTGGCCGAACGCGGCTGGGAGATGGCCTGGGAATATACCCGCCGTCAGGACTTGATCCGGTTCGGACAGTTCAACAAAGCATGGCAGTTTAAGGATGTTTCTCCAGCTTTCCGGAATGTTTTCCCCATTCCAGCCACCCAGCTTGCTTTGAATCCTAATTTGAAGCAGAATCCGGGCTACTGATTTAATTGAAAGTTAATAATTGGCAGTGAGGGAGTAGGCTTGTCATGAGCCTGCTCCCTTGTTTTTTGCGTATTTCAATTAATTTGCATTTAAGTACGTTCTTCACACACCTTGTGTAGCTCTACTGAGCGAACTTTGTGACCTAAAAAATTACGTATAGCCCGCGGCCAGGTAGCCAATCGCTTTTTCACGAATGAATACAAGAATGAATTTTTGGAAATGGATCTTCGTGGCCTTAGTAAGTTTTAGTTGTTCCAAATCACCGGAAAGTACCCCTACCCTGTTTGAAGATCTACCTACTTCGCACACGGGCATTGACTTCCAGAACACCCTTACCAACAGCGAAGAGTTCAATATTTTCAACTACCGCAATTTCTACAACGGCGGTGGTGTGGCCATTGGCGACATCAACAACGATAATCTGCCCGATCTGTACATGATCGCCAATCAGGGCCCCAATAAGCTGTACCTGAATAAAGGTGATTTTAAGTTTGAGGACGTGACCGATCAGGTGGGGGTGGCGGGTTCCAAGTCGTGGAGTACCGGAGTTACCTTTGCCGATGTCAACGGCGACGGGCTGCTCGATCTTTACGTCTGTAATGCCGGGCGTTCAGCGGAGCGGAGCAACGAACTTTTTATCAATCAGGGCAAGGATGCCAACGGCCTGCCAATTTTTCGGGAAAGCGCCAAAGAATACGGGCTGGCCGAAGAAGGCTACTCGATTCACGCCGCGTTTTTCGACTACGACCGGGATGGCGATCTGGACATGTTTCTGCTCAACAATAGCTTTACGCCCGTAGGACAACTGGCCTACGCCAATTTGCGCGCCCGGCGGGACAAAGACGGGGGGCAAAAACTATTCAGAAACGACGGCGGGCACTTCACCGATGTCAGCGACGCGGCGGGCATCTACGGCAGCGTCATCGGCTTCGGACTGGGAATTACAATTGGCGATGTCAACAACGACAACTGGCTGGACATCTACATTTCCAACGATTTTTACGAACACGACTACCTCTACATCAACGATCGAAAGGGTGGATTTACGGAATCTCTGAAATCGGCGATGGGCCACACGAGCCTGTCCTCCATGGGGGCCGATATTGCCGACCTCAACAACGATGGCAAACTGGATATCTACGTCACCGACATGCTGCCCGCCACCGATCGGCGGCTAAAACTGACCTCCACCTTTGAGGGGCACGACCTGCTCAAGCTCAAAGAGGCGCGGGATTTTCATTATCAATACATGCAGAACTCTCTGCAACTCAATCAGTCGGGTGGGCCGGATGACAAAACCTGGTTCAGCGAAATAGCCCGCTTTACGGGTACTGCCGCCACCGACTGGAGCTGGGGAGCCTTGATTTTCGACATGGATTCCGACGGCGAAAAAGATATTTTTGTGGCTAATGCCATCAATCGGGATCTGACCAATCAGGATTTTATGGCTTTTCTGGCTGACCCGGCCAACATCGCCGAGGCCAGCCGTACCCGAACGTTTGATTACCGCAAGTTTATCGGCCACATGCCCTCTGAACCACTGGCCAACTACGCTTTTAAAAACAACGGTAACCTCTCTTTTGCCAATAAAGCCGCCGACTGGGGATTAGCCAAACCCTCATTCTCCAACGGAGCTGCTTACGGAGATTTGGACAATGACGGTGATCTGGATCTGGTCGTGAACAACGTGAACAGTCAGTTGTCGGTGTTCCGCAACCGCGCCAACGAGCGGCCCGATTTCCATTTTGTCAAATTCAAATTGATCGGACGGGACAAAAACCTGAATGCGATTGGAGCCAAGGTGTACCTCTACCAACCCGGCAGAATGCAGCTCATGCAGCAAATGCCTAATCGCGGCTTCGAGTCGTCGGTGGATCTGCGGCTGGTTTTTGGTTTGGGAAATAATACCAAAATAGATTCTGTAAGAATAATTTGGCCAGATGACCGACAGCAAACGCTGCGCGGGCTGCGGGCCGATTCGTCCTACGTGCTGCGCCAGCAAGACGCCCAGGATATTTGGGTGCTCGAGAAAAGCGACCTGAAACCCGAGTTCGAGAACATCACGGCGACCAGCGGCCTGAACTTCACTCACCACGAAGCCGACTATGTGGATTATAACCAAAATCCGCTCCTGAAGCAGATGTATTCCCGACTGGGTCCGGCCGTCGCCGTGGGAGATATCGACGGTGACGGGCTCGACGACGTGTATACCGGCGGGGCGATCGGGCAGTCAGGTAAGCTCTTTTTTCAAAATAATGTCGGCAATTTCACGGAACGGACCCCCGCCGGAATTAGGCAGGAAGCTGATCTGGAAGCAACCGACGCCGCTTTTTTCGACGCCGATAACGATGGTGATCAGGATTTGCTGGTGGTGTCGGGCAGTAACGAGTTTGAAGACAACAGCCCGGTGCTGGTGCCACGGCTCTACCTCAATGATGGCAAGGGCGGCTTCGCTCGCAGCAAGGCTTTCCCGCGCCTGAGCATCAACGCCTCCTGTCTGGCGGTAGCAGATTTCGATCGCGATGGCGACACCGATGTCTTTATCGGCTCGCGCCTCAAAGGTGGACAGTACGGCCTCGACCCCCCCAGCTATCTGCTCACCAATGACGGGACGGGGAGTTTCAAAAACTACACACGGCGCTTCATGCCTCAGGTCGGTGCACTTGGGATGGTAACGGATGCCACGTGGGCCGATCTCGACGGGGATTCTTATCCTGAATTAATCGTAGTGGGGGACTGGATGCCGATTACTGTTTTTTTAAATAAAAAAAGAAAGCTGGAAATTCAGACTAACGCAATAATTAAAAGTACCGGGGGAGAAGCTATAAAAACCAATGGCTGGTGGAATACTATCTCGGCCGCCGACCTCGATGGCGACGGTGACCTGGATCTGGTGGCCGGAAACCTGGGCTTGAATACCAGCTTGAGAGCCAGCCAGAAGACACCCGCCGAGATGTATGTGAAGGACTTCGACCAGAGCGGTCAGATCAAACAAATCATCACTTGCCCCGACGAAAGCGGCATGCCTTACCCGATGGTAATGAAGCCTGACTTGCTCCGGGCCATGCCGGGCCTTAAAAAAAGATTCGTGATGAACGAGCAATACGCGGGTAAAACGCTGAAAGAAGTTTTTACGCCCGAGGAGCTGGCCGGGGCGCTGGTGAAAGCGGCGTATACGAACGAGTCGGCGGTGCTGCGGAACAACTCCCGTGCCAACGGTCTGTCGTTCGTTTTTGAGCCGTTGCCCGCGCTGGCGCAACTGGCCCCGATCTACGCCATTTTGCCTTTCGATTACGATGGCGATGGACGCCTGGACTTGCTGCTGGCGGGTAATAATTACGACGTGCTGCCGGAAATGGGCCGATACGATGCGCTGCGCGGGATCATTCTGCAGAACGGCCCGCGTGGCTTCATGACCAGGATGCCGGGCGAAACCGGTCTGTGGGCCGACGGGCCGGTCCGGGCCATGCGGCAGGTGGGGAAGGGACAGATTGTGCTGGGCGTTAACAACGGAAGCATGAAAGTATTTCGCACCAGAAAGGCACCATCGCGCTAAATCTTCTGGCCTGGTACCTCACCCGTAGCTGGTACTGAAAATCTTTCTTTATAATGCATATGAATCATCTGAAAATAATCATTTTGCTTCTGGCGATATCGGGCATCCAGTCCTGTCAGAGATCAGAACGAACGTCCGACGAAGCGCCGCTCTTTGCCGTGCTGGATTCGGCCACTACGGGCGTGGGCTTCGTCAACCACGTGGTGGGCAATGCGAAAGTCAATCTACTCGATTACCTGTATTTCTACAATGGGGGCGGTGTCGCGGCGGGGGATGTCAACAACGACGGCCTGCCGGATGTATATTTTGTGTCGAACCAGGGCAAGAACAAACTCTACCTGAATAAAGGTGATTTTAAGTTCGAAGACATTACCGAATTGGCTGGTGTGGAGGGTTTTTCGGACTGGCAGACCGGCGTTACGATGGCGGACATAAATGGTGACGGTTTGCTCGATATCTATGTTTCGGCGGTGGGGAATTTTCGGGGAATGGAAGGCTCCAACGAGTTGTATATTAACAACGGGGACCTGACCTTCACGGAAATGGGCGCCGAATACGGCCTTGATTTTACCGGTTTTTCTACCCAGGCAACTTTCTTCGACTACGACAAAGACGGCGATCTGGACTGCTACCTGCTCAACCACGCCATCCACACCTCCCGCAGCTACGACCGCGTGACCACCCGCCGCCTTCGGGACAATGAAGCCGGTGACCGAATGTACGAAAGCCTGCTCGCCGACCGCAAGGCGGGACCGGGATCGCCCGTTAAGTTTAGGGATGTGAGTGAGAAGGCCGGGATTTTCGGAGCCGCGATGGGCTACGGCTTGGGCGTCGCCACGGGCGATCTCAACAACGACGGCTGGGACGACCTCTACATCTCGAACGATTTTCACGAAGACGATTATTGCTACATCAATAATCGGGACGGTACTTTTATCAATAAAAATCGCGAGATGCTGCGCTACACCAGTCGCTACTCGATGGGCAACGACATGGCTGACGTCAACAACGACGGCTATCCCGACCTCATCACGCTCGACATGTATCCCGAGGACGAAACCGTCGAGAAATCATCGGTGGGGGAGGATTCGTTCGATATTTTCCTTTTCAAATTGTCATTTGGCTACATGCCCCAATTAAGCCGCAACTGTTTGCAGATTAATCAGTCGGGCAAGGCATTTATGGAAATAGGTGCACTGGCGGGCGTGGCGGCCACCGATTGGAGCTGGTCGCCGCTGTTGGCCGACTACGACAACGATGGCTTTAAGGACCTCTTTATCAGCAACGGCATCGCCCATCGCCCCAACAACCTCGACTACGCCAAATACGCCGCCGACGACTCGCTGCGCTACGCTCCCGAAACATCGCTCGAACTCGACAAACGCGCGATGCAGATGATGCCCGAAGGCAAAGTGCACAACTATCTGTTTAAGGGTAGCCCTGATTTGGTTTTCCAGAACAAATCGGAGGTATGGGGAATGGGTGATCCCGGCATTTCCAACGGAGCAGCCTACGCCGACTTCGACAACGACGGGGATCTGGATCTGGTGACCAATAATCTGAACGCGCGGTCGGTCTTTTACCAAAACCAGGCCGGAAAAGACAGCACGGGGAGCGGGTTCCTGCGGGTCAAGCTTGAAGGGTTCCCGGGCAACACCTTCGCGTTGGGCGCCAAAGTAGTGCTGAAATATGACACGATCCTCCAAATGCAGCAAGTGGGTACCACTCGGGGCTTCGAGTCGAGCAGCGAGCCGATCGCGCACTTTGGGCTGGGGCGAAAGGACCGGATCGACAGCCTCATCATCGTGTGGCCTGATCAGACCGTGCAGGTGTTTGCCGATGTGGCACCGAACCGGCTGCTGGTGGTGAAGTACGCTAGCAATCTGCCCAGGATCGCCAACCTTGCCTCCATAATTGTCAAACGACCTGACCCCAAGTTTTTTGCCGACGTTACTGACACGTATAAATTACCTTACCGACATGAGGAAAATCAGTATTACGATTTCTATCGTGAGAGTCTGATGCCGTTTTTGGTATCTACCGAAGGACCCAAAGTCTCGGTGGCGGATGTCGATGGCGATGGCTTCGATGATATGTACGTGGGTGGTGCCAAGTGGCAGCTCGGCGCGCTTTTCCTGCAAAAGCCCGGCGGACGCTTCGAGCGTAAATTGCAGCCCGATTTCCGCGCCGATTCCACTTTCGAGGATACGGACGCCCTGTTTTTCGATGCCAACGGAGATGGCCACCCCGACCTTTATGTGGTGTCGGGCGGCAATGAGTTTTACAATCAGATGCCTGAGCAGTTCGACCGCCTGTACCTCAACGATGGTAAAGGGAATTTTCGGCGGGAAGCCAAAGCATTGCCGCCGATGTACGACAACAAATCGTGCGTCAGACCCTTTGATTTCGACAACGATGGGGATCTCGATCTTTTCGTGGGTGGTAGAGTAGTGGGGTATCAGTACGGCGCAACCCCTAGTTCTTATCTGCTCATCAACGATGGAAAGGGGCATTTTCTGGACCGGACCGATCAGCTCGCGCCCGCGCTTCGCAAAGCGGGAATGGTGACCGACGCCGTTTGGGCAGACATCGACGGGGACGAAATCAAGGACCTGACGGTGGTGGGGGACTGGATGCCCGTCACGGTGTTTTTGAATAAAAAAGGCCGCTTGTCTCCCACCGACGACCATGCCTTTCGTACGCCGAATGGATTATGGCAGTGCGTAGTGGCTGAAGATTTTGACCGGGACGGCGACATCGACCTGGTGGTGGGTAACCTGGGGGCCAACAACAAATTCGGGAAAACTCCGGAATCTGGTTTGCGGATGTGGGTAAAGGATTTCGACGGCGGTCAGGGCCTGGAACAGATTCTGGCGTATAGCGTGGGCGAACGCTGGTATCCGGTGGCGTCTAAGGACGAGCTTGGCAAGCGCATTCCGTCAATCATCAATAAACGTTTTCCGGACTACAAGTCCTTCGCGGGCAAAACCATCGACGAGATTTTCACACCCGAAGAATTGAAAGACGCCCGGCGACTGGAAGTTACCAAGTTCGAGTCGGTTTACCTCGAAAACCGCGATGGGGGCTTCGTGGTGCACGATCTGCCCTGGCAGGCCCAGGTGTCAAAGCTGTTTGCGCTGGCCGTCACCGATTTGAATGGCGACGGTCGACCCGACCTGATCGGCGGCGGCAATTATACGGGCGTCAATCCGTACCAGGGGCGCTACGATGCGAGCTACGGGTTGGTGCTGCTCAATCGGGGGAAAGGCGGCTTCGAGGCGCTGTCACCCATCGATACCGGGTTCCGGCTCGACGGCGAAATTCGGGATTTGAAGTCGATCGTAATTGGCGGTCAGAAAACCTGGGTCGTGGCCCGCAACGCGGGCGGGCTGAGTTTTCTGAAACCATTGTCGGTTTCGGCGGGGCCGATCGCAGCAAAGTGAATCATCGCCCAAATGTATTGGATTCTGTATGCAGACGGCCGGACAGTTTTGGAACCCAGCTACCTTACGAAACGTTTGGACAGAACCTGACTGTTACGCTATTATACGAGGACGTGCGGACTAATCGCTCTTTATTGTGACCTGGTCCACCTGGACAATTTTTCTCTCATTATACAAAATTCATCTATCGGGAGTGCGTTTTTACGATTAGGCAGTTTTTGAAAACTTTATAATTTATGAAGAAAACGACACTCTTTTTGGCGCTGTTAGTCGCTATTTTCACCCAAAGTTGCCGTGAAACGACAACGCCCGAAGTGTATAACAAGGCGGCCTCCGACCCCGAGCTTATACATCATCTGGGCGAAGAGTTGACCAACATCGTCATCCATGACATTTTCAAGCCCCCCGTGGCGAGTCGGATTTACGCGTATTCCTACCTGGCGGCTTACGAAGCGCTGGTGCCGGGCAATCCCGAGTACCGCTCGATGACAGGACAACTCAACGGTCTGGATGCCGTCCCGCAACCCGAAGCCGGTGAAGTATATTGCTATCCGTTGGCCAGCGCAAAAGCTTTTGCGGTAATGGGCAAGAAGCTTACTTTTTCGGAGAAAATGTGGGAAGATTACGAAAAGGATTTTTTTAAAAAATACGAAGACATGGGCATTCCCGATGATGTCATCGAGCGCTCGATGAACTACGGGGATGCCGTGGCTCAGCATATTATTGCTTACTCGGGGAAAGACAATTATAAGCAGATCAGAGGTTTTCGATATACTGTGACTAATAAGGCGGGTACTTGGGTGCCCACGCCGCCCGCTTATGCCGATGCCTGCGAGCCGATGTGGAACACCGTTCGTCCGTTTACGCTCGATTCGGTGCGGCAGTTTACTTGTCCGCCGCCCGCGAAGTACGATTTGAGCAAGAATAGCGAATTTATGAAGCTCACCCGCGAGGTGTACGACGTGGTCAAAAACCTGAACGAGGAGCAGCGCACGACGGCTTATTTCTGGGACGACAACGCTTTTGTGACCAACGTCGTGGGACACGTCATGTTTGCCAATAAGAAAATGACGCCGCCGGGTCACTGGCTGGCGATCACGCGAACCGTGGCGCGTGATAAAAAACTGGGCCTGATGCCGTCAACCGAAGCCTACGCGCTGAACTCAATTGCGATGTTCGACGCTTTTATTTCGTGTTGGCAGGAAAAATATACCAGCGTTCGTATCCGTCCCGAAACGGTTATCAACAACGGCTGGGACCCCAGCTGGCGGCCCTATCTGGAAACCCCACCCTTTCCCGAATACGTGAGCGGACACAGCTCGGTATCGGCGGCCTGCGGCACGATCCTGACCAAGCTGATGGGCGATAATGTGGCTTTCACCGACACGACCGAGAAGAAGTACGGCCACGGCGTGAAGTCGTTCAAATCCTTTGAAGATGCTTACTGGAACGCTTCGTACAGCCGAATGTACGGCGGCATCCATTACCGCGACGGCGTGGAGGAAGGTACGCACCTGGGCGAAGCCGTCGGGAATTGGGTTTGGAAAAAAGTGAACACGCGCAAGGACCGGAAGGAACAGGTAGCCGCGCGCTGAAGTAGTTATTATTTTATTTAAGAAGTCCCGAATCGTATGATTCGGGACTTCTTTATTGCAACGGCATAATAACCCGCTCTTTTTCTGAAGGTTTTTCTGATTTGATATTATCGAGATTGTAGTGAAGCCCGACGTTCTCGCGGCGCGCCATCGCCATCTTGATAATCAGGTATGAAACCGTAATCATATTCCTTAATTCACAGATGGCGACCGATACCTTCGACTCGCGGTAAAGTTGCTCGTGTTCCTCGTGCAGGAGCTGCAGACGATCGTAGGCACGTTTCATCCGACGGTTGGTACGGACAATGCCCACGTAGTTGGACATGATGCTGTTCAGTTCGCGCGTCATTTCGGTGACGAGTACTTGCTCCTCAGGATGCGTGGTACCTGAGTCGTCCCACTCAGGAATACCTTTGGGAGTAAAGGCCTTCTCGTAATGCTCCACCGTACTGAGGTAGGCGCGGTGGCCGAACACCGCCGCTTCCAGCAAAGAATTGGAAGCCAGACGATTGGCGCCGTGTAATCCTGTGGCCGAGCATTCGCCCACGGCGTAGAGATATTGGATATTGGTTTTACCCCACGCGTCGACCTTGACGCCGCCGCACATATAATGCTGGGCGGGAACCACCGGGATCATATCCTTTCGGACATCGATTCCGATGTTGAGGCAGTACTGATTGATGTTGGGAAAATGCTTTAAAAACTCCTCGTAATTTAGGTGCCGGACGTCAAGATATACGTGCTCGACGCCATGGGTTTTCATTTCGGAGTCGATGGCGCGGGCCACGATGTCACGCGGCGCGAGCGATAGGCGGTCGTCGTATTGCTCCATGAACGTGCTGCCATCGGCGTGTTTCAGAATTCCGCCAAAGCCCCGTACCGCTTCTGAAATCAGGAATGAAGGTTTCTTGCCGGGTTGGAAAAGGCTGGTGGGATGGAATTGAATGAATTCCATGTTGTCGCAAATACCTTTAGAGCGATACGCCATCGCGATGCCGTCGCCCGTCGCGATGGTAGGATTAGTCGTACTTTGGTAAATGTTTCCTACGCCTCCCGTGGCGACCAGGGTGGTTTTTGCCAAAAACTTTTCTACTTGGCTGGTTTTCAAATTTAGCACGTAAGCGCCGTAACACTCGATATCCTCGCGGTAGCGGTACACTGTTTCACCCAAGTGGTGTTGGGTGATGAGCTCCACGGCGTAGTAATGCGTGAATAGCTTGATATTCCCGTGACTCTTGACCTCTTCGAGCAAAACGCGTTCGATTTCGTAGCCCGTAATATCCTTGAAATGCAGAATCCGGTGGTCGGAGTGGCCACCCTCTTTGGCAAGATCGTATTCGCCGCCCTGCTCTTTGTCGAAGCGCGCGCCGTAGTCGATCAATTCCTGAATCCGTTGCGGTCCCTCGCGCACCACGATCTCGACGATATCGCGCTTGTTGATACCGTCGCCCGCGTCCATCGTATCCTCTATGTGCTTCTCGAACGAATCGGACTCCGCCCAGACGGCCGCGATGCCGCCCTGCGCGTATTTGGTGTTGGTTTCATCGGCCCGTACCTTGGTGATAACGGCGATGGAAACGTCTTCCTTTCCCTCAAAATGACGCGCCAGTTTGGCAGCGTAACTCAGCCCCGCAATTCCGGAACCGATAACAAGAAAATCGAATGTGGGCATAGAAATAAATTTGGAATTAGTGACGGGGTCGACCGTGCGATGTGAAATTAGTGAATATTGCTTTCGCCAGTTTATTCCGACATTCACTAATTCACTAATTCCAGATTAAATTTAAGCGTCACCTTCGTCACCCTCGGAGGGTCGTAGACTGTGCTGCGGGTTTCCATTGTGAAGGTGTCTTCGTAGACATTTCTTGGGTAAATGTTCCAGCCACCAGTTCCGGTGGCTGAGTCGCGTAAGGCGATCACGTTTTGCGGGACGTAGACTTTCCACTGGTAATGCTGCGTCGTATCGTCGCCCGTCATGTGACCTTCAAAACTTCCATCGGCCTTAAAGCTCACCCAGTCCATGTGGCGGTCAAAGCGGACGCCGCTGATGTGCGGAAGGTGCTTACCGTCTTTGAGGACGGGCACTTCGTCCATCGCGATTTGATCTAAGTGCCAGCGGTTGGCGGCCAGCAGCCTCGCTTTTGCTTCCTGCACATCGTCAGCAGGACGATGGCAAGCGGTTATTAGTGAAAAAAACAGCCAAATTCTGTATTTCATTTGAGCTGCTTCTTTCGTTTAGATCATCATGATAGTCAAGAATAAGGCATCTTATCATTCATCACTCATCACTCATCATTAACTATATTCCTTTGCTTAGTTCCAGCATTCTTGCAACAGATTCGTACGCTTTCAGGCGAATGTTTTCGGGAACGATGATTTCGGGCTGTTCGTACAACAGAGCGTTGTACACTTTTTCCAGCGTGTTCATTTTCATGTACGGGCATTCCGAACAGGCGCAGGTATTGTTATCGGTAGCCGGGGCCGGTAGTAGTTTTTTGTGCGGTACCGACTGCTTCATTTTGTGCAAAATCCCCGCTTCGGTGGCGACGATAAACTTCTGGGCGTCGTTTTCCTGCACAAATTTTAAAAGGCCCGTGGTAGAACTTACGAAATCGGCCTGTATCAACACATCCTCCTTGCATTCGGGGTGCGCGATGAGTAGGGCATCGGGATTGTCTTCGCGAAGTTTTTGGAGTTTTTCGCGCGAGATGTCGATGTGGACGATGCAGGCGCCGTCCCATAGCACCATGTCCCGGCCCGTTTTCTTGGCCACGTAGCGACCCAGGTTAGCATCGGGGGCAAAGATGATTTTCTGGTCTTTGGGCAAACTGTTCACGATGTGCAGCGCGTTGGACGAGGTACACACAATGTCGGTCAGCGCTTTGATTTCGGCGGAACAGTTGATGTAGCTGATGACGATGTGATCGGGGTACCGCGCCTTAAACTCGGCGAATTTATCGGCGGGAGCGGAGTCGGCCAGCGAGCAACCTGCGTTCAGATCAGGAATAACGACCTTTTTGTGCGGGCTGAGTACCTTGGCGGTTTCGCCCATGAAATGCACCCCGCAAAAGACGATCATCTCGGCCTCCGTAGCGGCGGCCTGTTGCGAAAGTCCCAGGCTGTCGCCAATGTAGTCGGCTATGTCCTGAATGGCCCCATCCACGTAATAGTGGGCCAGGATTACGGCGTTTTTCTCTTTTTTCAGGCGGTCGATCTCCGCAATTAAATCTATATCGGGGGCCACGGCTTCATTCACGTAGCCATAGCGCGCGACTTGTTCAAGAATGTCGGTCATGCGTATTTGTTAGGTTTTTGCCCACTAGCGCACTAATGTACAAACTTTCTTAAAAATCAGGGCCAACTTCATCGGAGCGACAAGTTTGGGAAGCTACTCCAGACAAAAATCCCTTACTCTCCAATTGTTGAGAATAAGGGACTTCAATTAAGTTTTTATCAAGAAAGTAATGAATAAAGACGCGCTACCAGCGTAGGTAAAGTAGAGTCGGGATCTATTTCTAAGCACCTCAAAACACCCAGCGGAAGAAATAATACAGCGTCGCGGACAAAATCATCGTCACGGGCAGGGTTAATATCCAGGCGATTACGATATTGCGTACCGTGCCGCCCTGCAAGTTTTTGATACCTTTATTGGCGACCATCGTACCCGCAATACCCGACGAAAGTACGTGCGTGGTACTCACGGGCAGCCCCAGCCACGACGACACGCCGATGGTACTTGCCGCCACCAACTCCGCCGAAGCGCCCTGGGCGTAAGTCAGGTGCTGTTTGCCGATTTTCTCACCGATCGTAACAACGATACGCTTCCAGCCGACCATCGTCCCCAGACCCAGTGATAGCGAAATCATCAGAATTACCCAGTCGGGGGCGTAGTCGGTGAAGCGCCGGATGCCCGTATCTTCACTGATTTGGGTTTTGAGGATATTAGCATCGGCCAGACTGAGGGTAGCCGTTCTGCTGTCGAGCAGGTCCTTCACGTTGCGGTCGATCAGCAAAATAGAACGGCGGGCGTTGAGTCGCTCTTCTTGAGGGAAGGTATTATCGATGAGCGGCTTGTTCAACTGCGTTTGCAGTGAAGCGATCTCGCGGTTGGTTTCGGCCAGTTCAGTGCGTCCTAACTCGGATAGTACCGCCGGATCGACGCGCCCGACTACCTCGGAAATGGTGCTGATGTTTGCCTGCATCGTTCTGGGATCCAGATCGTGGTTCAAGGCAAAATAAGTCGGCGTGATACTGATCAGGATCAGCATGATGAGTCCGACGCCTTTTTGCCCATCGTTGGAACCATGGAAGAAACTCACCAGCGTGCAGGTAATAATTAGAATCGCGCGAATCCAGGTCGGCGGCGGCTGGTTTTTCTTGGGCTCGCTAAACACCAACTTTTGCACGGGCTTTTCCAGCGTTCGCCGCAAAATGAACATCAGGACGATGGCCAGCGAAAAGCCGAAGAGAGGAGAAGCCAGCAATGAGATGAAAATTTCGGTGGCTTTGGTCGTGTTGACACCGGCGCCACGCGTGTTTTCCGGCATAAAGGTGAAAGCGAGACCAACGCCCAGAATGGAGCCAATCAGCGTGTGTGAACTCGAACTCGGTAGACCAAAATACCAGGTGCCCAGATTCCAGATAATGGCACTGAACAGCAGCGCCAGCACCATGGCAACACTATGGTACACATCCTGATCGACTAATAATTCGGTGGGCAGAAGGTTCAGAATACCCATTGCCACGGCGATTCCGCCAAAGAATACGCCCAGAAAATTACAAAAGCCCGACCACACCACGGCGGTATTGGGTTTGAGGGCGTTGGTGTAAATGACGGTCGCCACGGCGTTGGCCGTGTCGTGAAATCCGTTCACAAATTCAAAAGCGCAGGCGGCAAACAGGCAGAACGCCAGGAGGAGGAAAATGTCGGTCTCTAAACCAAACATACGGCAGGAGGATCAGTGGGTGCCAATCAGCCATTTGGCCAATCGTAAATGCCGCAAAAGTAAGGAAAGTTTGGCGAGGAGGTATATTATGAAATTGTTAACCCTTATTCGCCAACTGCCCGCAGGCGGCGTCAATGTCCTTGCCCCGGCTACGCCTAACGCTGACGGTGACGCCACGATTTTCGAGGTAGGCGGCAAAGCGATCGAGTTTGTCGGCTTCGGTGTTGCGGAAGTCGGCTTCGGCGATTGGGTTGTACTCGATGATGTTGACGCGGGCGGGAACGCGCTTGGTGAATTCCCAGAGTTCCTTAGCGTCGTCGAGGGTGTCGTTGAAATTATTGAAAACGATGTACTCGAAAGTGATGCGGTTGCCGGTCTTTTTGTAAAAATGATTGAGTGCCTCCGCCAGGTTATCCAGCGAGTTGGTCTCGTTGATGGGCATAATCCGATTGCGCTTTTCGTCGTTGGCGGCGTGTAGCGATAGCGCCAGCCGGAAGCGCACTTCGTCGTCGCCCAGTTTTTTGATCATCTTGGCGATACCGGCCGTCGACACCGTAATGCGCTTCGGCGACATGCCCAGGCCCTGCGGCGAGGTGATGTGTTCGATGGATTGCAGCACATTGGCGTAGTTGAGCAGCGGCTCGCCCATGCCCATATAGACGATGTTGGTGAGCGGTGCCTGAAACTTGCGCTCGGCCTGTCGCGCGATTTCCACCACCTGATCGTAAATTTCGCCCGCTTCCAGGTTGCGCTTGCGATCCATGTAGCCCGTCGCGCAGAAGGTACAACTCAGCGAACAACCCACCTGACTACTCACGCAAGCCGTCATGCGGTCGGTGGCTGGAATCAAAACGCCCTCTACCAAATGCGCATCGTACAACTTGAAAGCCGACTTTACGGTGCCGTCGTTGCTGTGCTGTTGGTTATCGGTCGTGAGGGCATTAATGGCATAATGCTGGTCCATCAATTCCCGCAACGGCAGTGAAAGGCTGGTCATTTCGGCAAAAGAGCGGGCTGATTTCTTCCACAACCATTCGTGGATTTGTTTCGCCCGAAAGCCTTGCTCACCTTTTTCATTCAACCAGGTTTTTAACTGGTCTAGCGAGAGTCGTCTAATGTCTGTTTGGGTGTCTTTCATCTTTATTTTGCCGCTCCGGCGTATCGGTCCTCGCGGTTATTTTTCAACCTCTCCATCTAAGTATTCGTGTTTCCAGTCACGGATCAATTCGCTTCCGGCGGGTAGCCATCCGACGGCTTTGGTAATGACAATCGGTGCGATGGGAACGATATAGGGATAAATATAAGTCCCTTCGACGCGGTGCGGGGGAATATCCACGCCCATGGTACTCAACAGCCAGAAGAAAACGCTCGCCCCAAACACCCAGGTAAACAGCCCCACTGCCGCACCCGTCAGGCTATCGAAGGTGCCCAAAAGTGAATACTTCAAAGACCGGCGGATAGAATAACCAAACTGATTTAAGAGAAATACGGTTGGGAAAAAGATCACTGAGAAACCAATGAAAGGCAAAATTCGCCGCGCCATAGTATGACCGATGTGCGGTTCCAGCACTTCCATTCCCAAGCCCAGAAATTTGAATCCCACGATCATGGCTACTACAAAAGCCACTACGCCCACAATCTCGACGAGCAAACCCTTACGATATCCGTTTACGGCTCCCCACAATAGAGGAATCAACAACAAGAAATCAAGTAGTTTCACTTTGCCAACAAAGTCCTAACCAATCCCGCGACGACCTTTCCATCGGCTTGTCCGGCCAACTCCTTGGTCGCCACGCCCATGACTTTGCCCATATCGGCCGGGCTTGAAGCGCCAACTTGCGCAATGATGGCTTCCAGTTTGGTTTTGACTTCATCTTCCGTTAACTGCCGGGGCATGTATTCTTCGATAAAGACCAACTCTGCTTCTTCCTTAACGGCCAGGTCCTCGCGGTTCTGAGCGTGGAAAATCTCGGCGGCTTCGCGGCGTTGCTTGGCGGCTTTGGTGAGGAGCTTTAACTCGTCGTCTTCCGATAAATCGCCGGTGCTGTTTCCGCTGGTTTCTTCCAAAAGAATCAAGGATTTAATGGCCCGCAAAGCGCGCAACTTATCCTGATCTTTCGCCCGCATGGCGTCCTTGATATCCGACTCGACTTTGCTTTTTAACGACATAATTGTGGTGCAAATTTATGGTACGGGCTGTCAGCCCGTTTGAGTAAAATTATTCATTTAGGAAAAATGCCCTGACAGTACCGCCTAGAACATTTTCCAAACAACTCACGTTCGATACCGTAACTTTGTCACAAAGGTACAAAGTCCGCGCTACCATCCCTAAGCCACAAAATCCATGACTCGCCTGAGCGTCAACATTAATAAAATCGCCACGCTGCGCAACGCGCGCGGCGGCGATAACCCTAACATCGTCAAGGTCGCCCTCGATTGTGAGCGCTTTGGAGCCCAGGGCATCACGGTGCATCCACGTCCCGACGAACGCCATATTCGCTACCAGGATGTCTATGATTTGAAGGCAGTCGTTACGACGGAATTCAACATCGAGGGCAATCCCTCCGAGCGGAAATTCGTGGATTTAGTTTTGGTAAACAAGCCCGAGCAAGTGACCCTGGTTCCTGATGCCCTTGGGGCCATTACTTCTAACGCCGGCTGGGACACAATCAAGAATAAAGACCGCCTGACCGACCTCATCGCCGAGTTTAAAGCCGCCGGCATCCGCGTCTCCGTCTTTGTGGACGCCGATGAGCGCATGGTGGAAGGAGCAAAAGCTTGCGGCGCCGATTGCGTAGAACTTTACACCGAACCCTACGCCGAGCATTTTTACACTAGTAAAGGAAAAGCCGTTGCACCCTTCGTCAAAGCCGCCGAAGCCGCCAAAAACGTTGGCTTAGGCCTGAACGCCGGCCACGATCTGAGTCTGGATAACCTTAGATTTTTACAAAAAAGTATTCCCTGGCTCAACGAAGTATCGATCGGCCACGCCCTCATCGCCGACGCGCTTTATTTTGGCCTGGAAAATACGATTCAGATGTACTTGCGCGAATTAAATGTGGGGGCGTGATGGCGTTAATGCGTGGGGGCGGTTTTATATGATATGACCTTCCTATTATCGAAAGCAAGTGAACGCCCCCACGCCTACACGCCCCTACACCCCCACATAACTCACCCTAAAAGTTAATAATGCCTTCCAAACTAACGCCTTCCAGTTTTCTAAAAGCTGCCGAAACGCTGCCCGTTGTAGACGTACGTTCGCCGGGGGAGTTTTTGCAGGGCCACATTCCGGGGGCAGTGAATATTCCTTTGTTCAGCGACGAAGAAAGGGCAGAGGTAGGGACTACTTACAAGCAGGTGAGCCAGGAAGATGCTTTGCTGCTGGGACTGGAATTAGTCGGGCCGAAGATGGCGGATTTTGTGCGTCAGGCCAAAGCACTTGCACCCGAGAAAGAAGTTCTGGTGCATTGCTGGCGCGGTGGAATGCGCAGCGGCTCATTTGGCTGGTTGTTGGAAACCGCCGGGATGAAAGTAGGTACGCTGGTGGGGGGCTACAAAGCTTTTCGGGACGAAGTCTTTTCAGGGTTTGAAGTGCCGCAGAACATCGTTATTCTGGGCGGCAAAACGGGCAGCGGCAAAACCGAAATTCTGCAACAACTTCGTGAACTGGGCGAGCAAGTGATAGACCTGGAAGGCCTGGCGCACCACAAAGGCTCCTCCTACGGAGCCATCGGCCAACTGCCGCAGCCCAGCACCGAGCATTTTGAAAATTGCATTTATGCCCAATGGCGGCAACTCGATCCGACCCGCCGCGTGTGGGTCGAGGACGAAAGCCGCACTGTGGGGCGCTGTCTGATTCCCGAGAAAATCTGGGAGCAAATGCAGGCCGCGCCGTTAGTACTAGTTGATATGGACAAAGCCGTCCGAATCGAAAGATTGGTCCGGGAGTACGCCTGGTTTGACACAAACCTGCTTTACGAAGCCACTAACCGTATCCAAAAACGCCTTGGCGGCCAACACCATAAAGCCGCCATCGCCGCCCTCGACCAAAAAGATTTCGCCACCGTCGCCGATATCACGCTCACCTACTACGATAAAGCCTACCAGCATGGCGTCGGTCAGCGAAAGGTGATTCACACGGAAGAAACTGCGGAGGATAATTCGGGAAATATAGCGGAGAAGCTAATTTTGGAATTAGCCGGTTGAGCGTTTACCCTTTTACCCGTTCTATCCTTTCGACTTTCAGTTTAACGCCCCCTTTCGGCCGCAGCGTCACCATCGACTCCGGCGCCACGACTTGATTTGGTGAAAGCAACGCAACGTCAGAATCCCGCAATAAAATCGCCAGCACAAACTGCATTTCCATCAGCGCGAAGTTGTTGCCGATGCACAGTCTTGGCCCGCCTCCGAAAGGCAGATAGGCGTAGGTCGGGCGGTTTTTGGAATTCTCCTCCGAAAAGCGGTCAGGGTTGAAAACTTCCGGCTCGGGCCAATACTCGGGGCGGCGGTGTAGCGTGTAGGGACTGATGACCATATACGAACTTGCCGGAAAAGCGTAGGGACCAATTTGGTCATCGGCCAGCGACCGCCGACTGATGACCCAGGCGGGTGGATAGAGCCGCATAACCTCCTGCACCACTTGCAGCGTGTACCGTAATTCGCGGGCTTTCTCGAAAGTCGAGGATTCTTGATTGGCAAAAACTCCCTCACTTTCTCCCCTGATCTTTTGCGCAACTTCGGGATGCTTCGCAAGTAAGTAAAACGCCCAGGATAGCGCGTTAGCGGTGGTCTCGTGGCCCGCCATAAAAATTGTCGTCACTTCATCACGAAGTTGACCGTCTGACATGGTTTCGCCCGTTTCCTCATCCTGGGTGCGCATCAGCATATCCAGCAGGTCGTCGTAGCGGATGTCCGGGTTACGTTTGATTTCGGCGCGACGGCCGTTGATGATTCCGTAAATTACTTCCTCTACCTTATCCACTGCTGTCAAAAACTTTTTGTTCCGGGGCGTGGGGTATTTAAGCGGAAGCCGAATGAAACTTTTCAACGTTTGGTCGGCGAACAGCATAATGTCATCCAGTGCCTCAGAGATACCCGAAATGCGGTCACCCACATCGGTGCTGAACAGCGCTTTGGTCACGATGTTGAGCGTAAGCCGCATCATATCCTTACTAATGTCGCGCGGGTGGGCGGCGTGGTGCGTCTGCCAGTCCGCAGCCAGCGACTCGGCTTCCTGCACCATCATATCGGCCATGAGGGCCAGGCGCTGCTTGTAAAAAGCGGGTTGAGCCAACTTGCGCTGCCGCCGCCAGAAATCTTCCTCGCTGGTCAACAGGCCGTTGCCCAGGAAGGTCGCCAGAATTTTATAGGCTTCGCTTTTATGGTAGTTGCGGTTGTTCTCCTGCAGTACGTACTTCGCATCTTCGGCGATTTGCAGGATATTGAGATCGCGGCCCAGTACATTGACAACCGAAAGCCGCTCGTGCTGCTCCTGCAAGCGCAACATAAAGCCCAGCGGATCACTAAGAAACGGATAGGTACTACCCACCAAAGGCCAGCCACGATGACGGGGCGGATCTTGCCGGGGAACGATTGAAGTTTGCATCACGGACAGATTTAGGGAGTTTGCGTTACCTTTGGGGTCTGTCGAAGCTGTAGGCTATATGCTTTAGGCTTTAGGCATTTCCGGTTGGCCCAAAAATAACTATTCGTAAAATCATTACGTTAATTTCTTAGAATAAACCGCCTACAGCTCATAGCTTACGGTCTAAAGCCAGCAACATGCACAAAAAAATCTCCTCTGCCCTCATTTCCGTCTATTCCAAAGAAGGTCTCGAACCGCTCGTGCGGCTCTTGCATAAGCATAACGTCAAACTCTACTCCACGGGCGGTACCCAAACCTACCTCGAAGAACTTGGTCTACCCGTAACGGCGGTGGAAAGTCTGACGGGCTACCCGTCCATTTTCGGCGGGCGCGTCAAGACGCTGCATCCGGTCGTGTTCGGCGGCATCCTGTACCGCCGTGACGACGAAGGCGATAAGGAACAGGCGGCAGAATACGACATTCCGGCACTAGATATGGTAGTAGTGGATCTATATCCATTTGAGGAAACCGTTGCTTCGGGGGCTTCATCCGCCGAGATTATCGAGAAAATCGACATTGGCGGCATTGCGCTCATTCGGGCGACAGCGAAGAATTTCAAAGATACGCTCATTGTTTCGTCGCGCGACCAGTATGCCGATACCCTGAATTTATTGACCCAAAAAGAGGGCAAAACCGACCTGGCCGATCGTCGCCAATACGCGGCGGCGGCCTTTGGTGTTTCGTCGCACTACGATACGGCCATCAACCGCTGGTTTTTGGAAGGCGACTCGTCCGTAGTAGACAGCGTGCGTGATTTTGAAAAACTACCTTCCCAAACGTTGCGCTACGGCGAGAATCCGCACCAAAACGCAACTTTCTACGGCGATCTGGATGCCATGTTTGTCAAGCTGCACGGCAAAGAGCTCTCTTATAATAACCTCGTGGATGTAGATGCCTGCGTGGGCCTGATCGATGAATTTCAAGATGCCGGACCGACTTTCGCCATCATCAAGCACACCAACGCCTGCGGCATTGCCACCGCCGATACGGCCCACCAAGCCTACGTCAATGCGCTGGCCTGCGATCCGGTATCGGCTTTTGGCGGCGTGATTATCACCAATACCAACGTGGACGCCGCTACCGCCGAGGAGTTGAACAAGCTTTTCATGGAAATCCTGATTGCCCCCGCCTACACGGAAGACGCGCTGAAAATCCTGCAAAGCAAGAAAAATCGTATTCTGCTAAAACGCAAGCCGCTTCAACTACCTGGCGAAATGTTCAAGACTATCCTGAACGGTGTGTTGCAGCAGGACAAGGATAACGTCACCGAAACCGCTGTCGATATGACGACCGTCACCGAAAAAGAGCCGACCGCAGCCGAGCTAAGCGCCCTGGAATTTGCGACGAAAGTCTGCAAGCACACCAAATCCAACACCATCGTGCTGGCCAGAGAAAATCAGCTCATCGCCAGCGGTACGGGCCAAACTTCCCGCGTCGATGCACTGAATCAGGCCATTGATAAAGCCAAAAACTTCGGCTTTGATTTGCAAGGCGCGGTCATGGCCTCCGACGCATTTTTCCCCTTTCCCGACTGCGTTGAAATTGCCAAAGAAGCGGGCATCACGGCCGTCGTTCAGCCCGGTGGCTCCATCCGCGACAAAGATTCCATCGCCTACTGCAACGCGAACGGCGTAGCCATGGTGACGACGGGAGTGCGGCATTTTAAGCATTGACTTTAGGGAGGGAGAAGAGCAGGAGAGGAGGAAGGGACCGGGCTGGCGTACCAGGAAAGGAAGATTTATTTTTTAAGCTGATGGAGATCAATAATTTGCTCATTTTATAATTGCTTTTGCTATGAAAACTTATCAGGAACGGATTACTTCCAATCATGAGGTTATGCTGGGCAAGCCTGTAATTAAGGGAACCCGGATTACTGTTGAGATTATTCTTCGCAAGTTAGCGGAGGGGGCTACTACTTCTGATCTTATCCGAATGTATCCTCACCTTGCACCGGAGGATGTAAGTGCAGTGCTGTTCTACGCGGCTGATGTGCTGGCCAATGAAGAAATGATTGGCTCGGCGACGTGATTTTGGCTGATGAAAATATCGACCGTGCGCTAATCGAAGCCATGCGTGAAATCCGTATCGAGGTACATTCCATATTTGAACTGAATCGGGGAATGAAGGACGAGACGATTATAGAACTCTCGCGAAAACCGCCCCGTATAATATTGACGGAAGATAAGGATTTTGGGGAATGGGTATTCGCTCACCATGTAACAGGAATAAGCGTATTGTTTCTGCGCTATCACTTCAAGGATACTGATTTGATGAAAAGCAGATTGACCCAACTACTGACAGAGCGCCCAGACGAATTATCCGGTCATTTTACAACTCTGACAATCAACAAGCTCCGAATGCGTAAAATTTAGCCCGAATTCGCTTCGTAATCTGTGTCTTATTCTATCATTCACTCATTCAAAATTGAAAAAAGCTACTCCCGCCGACCTTCCTGAACTAACAACCCTAATCAACAGCGCCTACCGGGGCGACAGCTCCCGCAAAGGCTGGACGACCGAAGCCGACCTACTCGGTGGCGTCCGCACCAGCGAAGAGACCCTGGCCGAAACGATGGACAAGCCCGACGCAATTATGCTACTGCATCGCGACGAAGTGACCGACGCCCTCATCGGCTGCGTATATCTCGAGAAGAAAGGGGACTTGATGTACCTCGGAATGCTGACCGTTTCGCCGGAAATTCAGGCGCAGGGCATTGGCAAAAAAATGTTGCAGGAAGGGGAAGAATACGCTCGTTCGCTGGGCTGCCAGGCGGTAGAAATGACGGTAATTACGCAGCGCATCGAACTCGTCGCCTGGTACGAGCGCCGTGGCTACGCACTCACGGGCGAAACGCGACCCTTCCCGATGGAAGACGAGCGCTTTGGGTTACCGAAAACCGCATTGGCGTTTGTGGTGCTAAGGAAGGAGTTGGGGTAGTTTATGGTATCGCTCATGAAAATTTTATAAGCCACGGCTGCGCAATATCTCCTGCTTTACTTCCTCAAAAGGACGGGTCAGATCATTTCGCCGCTCTATTGCGTCCAAGGTGTCGATTAGGCCTTCCACGATTTCCTGGACTGCTTCGTTGGTCAAGTCCAGTTGGATGGCGGTTTTCTGTCCCTGGCTGTTGGTCACGTAACTCAGGCCCTGGCGGATGGCGGTAGGGTTCATGGCCTTGGCTGTATCAAAATGAGTGAAAACAAATTTACTGAGAAAGTATGATTTATTTTGAAAAGTACTGAATGATAAGCCCTTCGAACTAATTAGGTAAGCTGGAATTTGTGTTTTGAGAAGAAATTACCAGCCCAAAAAGAACACAGATGAGTATTTCTGTATATTGAGAGCCGACTGAAAACCAATATCCTCTATGAACAGCACCACCCCGCCCGAAGCCTTAAACCGTATTGAAGAATGCCGAAAGAATCAAAACTCGGAGCTTGACCTATCGTCTTTGAAATTAAATGAAATCCCTACTGGAATAGAAAGTCTATTCTGGTTAGAAAGCTTAAACCTCAATGATAACCAGATAATGGAGATCGAGCGTCTTGACAAACTGACAGCACTGAGATCATTAAGCTTTTGGAACAACCAGATTGGCGAGATCAAAAACCTCGACAATCTAACCACCTTAAATTCATTGAATCTCTGGGGCAATCAGATTACCGAGATTAAAAACCTCGGCAAACTGACCGCCTTAAACTCATTAAATCTCTGGGGTAATCAGATTGCCGAGATCGAGAATCTTGACAAATTGACATCCCTAGTAAGATTATTTCTTTCTGGAAATCAAATTATTGAAATTAAAAATCTTGATAAGCTAACTGCGCTGAAAGGGCTACACATTTCTGAAAACAAGATTAACGAAATTAAAAACCTTGACAAGCTAACGACCTTGACGGCTTTAGACCTAGGAAGTAATAAGATTAGCGAGATCAAGAACCTGGACAAATTGATCCGCTTGACGATTCTAGACCTCTCCCACAATCAGATCAGTGAAATCGAGAACCTCGACCAGCTAACCCTTTTAACAGATTTAAAACTTTCCATTAATCAGATCATTGAGATTAAAAACCTTGATACGTTAGCCGCCTTGAGTTTACTAAACCTCTGTGCCACTCAAATTAGTGAGATCAAGAACCTCGATAAACTAAAGAATCTGAGGATGTTAGACCTCTCCCACAATCAGATTAGCGAGATTAGAAATCTTAGCAAACTAACTTCTCTTACTTATTTACAACTATCTAGTAATCAGATAATTGAAATTAAAAATCTTGATAAACTTACCGTTCTTACAATATTAGATCTCTCTTACAATCAAATCAGCGAGATTAAGAACTTTGATAAACTGACCACCCTTAAGGAAATTTATCTCAAGCAGAATCAAATCAGTCGATTGCCAAGCTCATTAATTCCTCTGTTCGGAAGGATTGAAAAAATTAATTTGTTAGATAATCCTATAAAAGGCACCACCATTACAGATTGGAATAACCCCAAAGCTATTCTAGGGTATATGCAGAGCCAGCAAGACGATCAAGTCATTAACTATCATCTGAAAGTCAACATTATCGGTGAGGGTCGGATTGGAAAAACACAGCTATTTAAGTATTGGAACAAGCAAATATACAAGGCAAATCAACAAGCGACCCACGGAACGCTGACGACCACACTTTCCATTCCCGGTAGCGAATATAAAGCTACGATCTGGGATTTCGGCGGGCAGGCGTATCACCATGGTTTTCACCACGTGTTTCTTCGCCCTAACGATTTTTACCTGGTACTTTGGCGGAATGATCCCGAGAAAAAGCCTGATTATGGCTATTGGCTAGGTACAGCTCGCAACTTTTCCCGTCCTAGCAAAAAGGAGTACTTCGCTCCCGTGATACTGGCACAGAATGTCTGGACTGAAACGGATAGACCAGCGGAGAGGACTGTCCATCGCCCCGATGAGGTTATCTTTCCAGATAGCCAAAAGATGCAGAAGTACCGGATGACTCTTGACGATGTATTCGTGATTGACGTCAAGTGCCTGCGTATAAAGACCGGACCGTGGAAAGCACGACACGATTATTTTTTGAGTAGTTTGTACCACAAAATGGTTGAACACGCTCAAAATTTATTGCCGAAAGTATCAGGAAAATGGCTGGCAGTAAAAGAAGGACTGGACGAGCATCCCATCGAAAAAATCAATTTGACCAGGGAAGAATTTCAAGCGCAGTATGCACCATATTTCGACGGAGCTGCCTTGGCGGGGTTACTGGACTATCTAGAATTCACTGGAAATATCATTAAATTCCCGGAATCATCTTCGCTTTCCGAGTACGTTTTTCCCGATCCCCCGAAGCTGTCGGAATGGATATATAATGAGGTGCTCGATAAGAAATTCAAGAACGCTAATAGAGGAATAATTGACTACGCCGAACTTGAAAAATTACTAGGCCCTGAAAAAGCTGAAATATTCCGCGAGATTATGGATGAGTTTCATCTAATTTTTCCCGAAAAAGATAATGAGAATAACCTTGTCATTCCCCAGTTTCTCCCCGAAAATAATAACAGCTTCAAACGTCTTCTACTCGAACTGATTCCCTACTCATTTTGCCTACGCTTTGCTGATTTCTTCCATGAAAGCCGCATCTTCCAGTTTATCTCCGAGTACGGAGAGCATGCTGACGATAAGACATCATATTGGCGTTATGGTCTAGTATTTACTATAGATAAAGTCAATGCGCTGGTTTACTACAATCAGGAGGAAAGAACGGTGTTTGTCCATTTGGAAAATAAGAAGGGGAGAATCAAAACTGCTCAGAGGATATTTGATTATTTCGTTTTCAAACAAAAAGCGCCCTTATATAAAGAGAAAAAGTTATCCTATTTTGCTCATAAATATGGAATTGGGATTGACTCACTTTCTGAAATTGCGATAAATAAGGGTTTCAAAATTAAGCCGAACCCTAATGCTATGGTTTCCTTTGAGTTCAACAGCGTTCTTGCGGGAGAACTCAAATGGAAAGACTGGTATGAGGAATTACGTAATATAGCGTATGGTTTGACAGAGGAAAAAACTAGGCTTGAAAAACACCATCCCGATGACCTCATCGAGGGGGCACAACTCTCCATTAACCGGGAAGACTATATTGATATTAAGGAAACGTTGCGCAACAATACGGACGACTTTCCGGTAGGTATTTCTGTCAAAAACCGAAAAAGAATAAAACTTGATAACCTTACCCTCAACCTACTTGGCATGATCAACCAAAAACTTCCCAAAGTATTCATTTCATACTCCCGCCAGGATTTGGCATTTAAGGATGAATTAAAAACGCATCTCAGTATCCTGGAACGCAACGGTCTGCTAGATGCGTGGTCCTGCGAGGAAATTCAGGCAGGTACCTGGGATAGCCAAATTCAGACCCAACTGGAAGAAGCGGATGTAATCGTGTACATGGTGTCGCAGAATTTCATGGCATCAGGCTATATCATGGAGCAGGAGGTAGCCAAAGGGATCAAAATGGCTCAGGAAAATCCCAACAAGAAAATTATTTGCGTACTGGTGCGGAATTGCCTCTGGAAACGATGGTCGTTTATGGAGGAGAAATTTAAAAACATAGTGGAAAAGGATGGGAAAGAAGTTTTTTCAACCGATTTGAGCAAGTACCAGTTTTTACCATACCACCAATATACAAATCAAATGGGTATCCCCGAACGAGAAGAAATTGTAGCCTTAGAAGAATGGGGAAGGTATCCTTACCGCGTTTCTAGCGTGGCCTTCACACAAGTAGCTGACCGGATTTTAACCGAAGTTACCCGCAATAAATAATACACCACACTCAATAGATTCATTATTACTAACCACTTCACATGCGCTGTCTATTGCCTTTTTTCCTTTTCTCCCTTCTCCTTTCCTCCTCAATCCCAACCTTCGCCCAAAAAGACATTACCATAAAATCCCCCAACGGGCAGCTTACTTTTACTTTCAAACTCAACAAGGAAACGCCGAGTTACCGCGTCGATTATAAGGGTACGGAAGTGATCGGTGAGTCGAGTTTAGGATTAGATTTTGTCGAGGGCGGGGCTTTTGGCGAGCGACTGAAAGTGGGGGCGCCTACCTACTGGAACGCTGAAGAAAACTACGATTTGGTGGTCGGCAAAACCAAGTACGTGTACAGTCTGAGTAGGGCAATTTCGATTCCATTGACGGAGCAGTCGGGTAGTCGACAGGTGAATTTGGTGGTGCGGATGTTCAACGACGCGGTGGCTTTTCGCTACGAGTTTCCCGAGCAGGAGGGTTGGAAGTCCTACGAAATGACGGACGAGAAAACTACGTTCAACATTTCGGGTAATCCCAAAATCCGCGCCATGCTACTGGGAAACTACACGACTTCGCACGAGAAGTACTACACCAAAATGCCGCTAAACAAGGTCAAAAGCGACACACTGATGGACATGCCCGCGCTGTTCGAGTTTCCGAATAATATCTTTATGGCCATCACCGAGGCCAATTTGCGGAATTACGCCGGGATGTACTTGAAGAAAAAAGACGGCTACCTCACCACACAGCTATCGCCGCTGCCGGGACAATCCGGGGTAAAAGTAAAAGCTACCTTGCCGAACCAAAGTCCGTGGCGGGTGATGCTCATCAGCGACCGCATCGGCGCTTTGATGGAATCCAGCACGATTACTTCGCTCAGCGACTCGAAGATTAAAATGGATTTTTCGTGGCTGAAACCGGGTAAAACGTCCTTCCACTGGTGGAACGGCGACATCACACCCGACACGACCTTCGCGCCGGGCATCAACTTCGAAACGAACAAGTACTACATCGACTTTTGCGCCGACAACGGCATCGACTACCACTCTGTCATTGGCTACGGTGGCTTGCCGTGGTACGTGAGCGACGCGGCGGGCTACGGAGCGGTGGGCAAAAATACCGATGTGACTAAGACTGTCCCGACGCTGGATATGCAGCGGGTATGCGACTACGCAAAAGAGCGTGGCGTGGGGATTCACGTGTGGGTGCATTGGTACGCGCTGCATCGGCAGTTGGAAGAGGCCTTCACGCAGTTCGAGAAGTGGGGCATTAAAGGCATGATGGTCGATTTCATGGACCGTGACGACCAAGAAATGGTCAATATTCAGGAGGAAATCTTGCAGGCGGCGGCGCGGCACAAGCTGTTCATTCAGTTTCACGGCTCGTTCAAACCCACGGGACTGAGCCGCACTTTCCCCAATGAACTGACCCGCGAAGGCACGCTTAATTACGAAAATAACAAATGGCTTTCCAAACCCATTAGCGTCGACCACGACCTCGACATGCCCTTCACGCGCGGCCTGGCCGGGCCCACCGACTACCACCTCGGCGGCTTCCGGGCCGTGCCGCCGGGCGATTTCAAGACGCAGTACACCCGTCCGCTGATGGGTGGCACCCGCGCCCACATGCTGGCGATGTACGTGGTGCTGGAAAGCTACCTGGCGATGGTGGCCGACTACCCCGAGGCGTA
>JBBSSJ010000012.1:0-34564 GCA_038242095.1 Cytophagales bacterium | reverse complement strand
GGTCGTCATCGAAGGGTAAGGCGCCGTCCGTTTCCAGTAGGTGTAAAGCCCCCGACGGTAGCGGTCTTCGCCCTTGCTTTCCTTCCAGCTTGCGCCATCGTAGGGCGACAGCCAGATGCCCTCCGGCTGCGGTGGCATCACGCTGGGACCGTATATTTTTTTGGATAATAGCCCACTGATGGCCAACGCCTGGTCACGCACCTGCTCCGCGCTCAGTCGCACCCGAGGGCCGCGCGCCAGCCAGTAGTTGTAAGGATCTTTCTCCTGTTTTTGCTTGTCGGTCTCGGAGCTTTGGCGGTAGGTGGCCGAGGTCACAATCCTTTTCAGCAATTGCTTGGTCCGCCATTGGTCGTCTTCCATGTAGGATACGGCCAGCCAGTCCAGCAGTTGGCGGTGGGTAGGCTCACTGCCTTGCGAGCCGAAGTCCTCGACGGTTTCTACAATGCCTAAGCCAAAAAGCTGCTCCCAGAGCCGATTGACCATCACGCGGGCGGTCAGCGGATTGTCTCGGTTTGTAATCCATCGTGCCAGTTCAAGGCGGTTAGCGGGTTGTTGGCCCTTGGT
This sequence comes from Cytophagales bacterium, assembly GCA_038242095.1. Classification (GTDB taxonomy): domain Bacteria; phylum Bacteroidota; class Bacteroidia; order Cytophagales; family Spirosomataceae; genus Persicitalea. The sequence goes on along the minus strand of JBBSSJ010000012.1, from coordinate 34,000 downwards.
TATTTTGCCAAAAGTAGCGGGCACGGCGGGTTGCACTTCTTTACCAAACACCAGCCAGTTGCCCCGCTCGAACACATGCGTTTTGCGCGCCAGGTTGTCGCGCCCTTCCCAGAGAATGGGCGTACGACGGCCGCCGTCTTTGAGCGATTTGGCATAATCCAGCAGCATAGCTTGATAGCCGGCGTCCTGCTCGCCGGGAAGTGCTTCCTGAAAAGCCACCCACTTGATGGACGTGAAATTTTCGGGTTTCAGCGGATCGTTGAACGCCAGATAGAGCGAACGCGTCCCTTCAATTTCCGGCAGGGGCACGATCACGACTGAATCACCCACAGTCGGAATGGGAATCACCGCCAGCTTAGTGCCGCGCAACGAATCCAGATAGATACTCATACGAGCTGATTCGGAACCCCGGTTGAAGTTGATCAGCATCCGGTTTTTACCCGTTAACGGGACGTCCTTGATGCGGGCAGAACCACCGGACTGGCCACCATAGTACTTAGCGTCAATCAGCGATGATCTGACAAACTCATCGAAGTCGTGGGAATTAATTTTGGGTTCGGTAATGCGCATGAATCGCGTTACCTGTTTCGTCTGTGCGGGATCGTGCTGACGCACCCAATCTTTCACGCGTTCGACGCGGGCGGAGTCCTCCCCGCCGAAGAAGCGTAGCGTGGGGGTATCGCTGACCACATCTTCATCGCGGGTATTGTTAAAGTACGCCATGTACTTATAGTAATCGTCGTGCGGAATCGGGTCGTAGGGGTGGCTGTGGCATTGCACACAACTGAACGTCGTTCCCTGCCACACTTCCCAAGTGGTGTTGACGCGGTCGATCTGCGCCGCCACGCGGAATTCTTCGTCCACAGTACCGCCTTCGTCATTGTTCATCGTGTTGCGGTGGAAACCCGTGGCGATGAGCTGCTCGTCGGTCGGCAGACCGTCGGGGCCAACTGGCATCAGGTCGCCCGCCAATTGCTCCGCCGTAAACGCACTAAATGGTTTATCTTGATTGAATGACTTGATGACGTAATCACGGTAGGCCCAGATGCTCCTTCCACCATCGCGCTCGTACCCTTTGGTGTCGGCGTAGCGGGCCAGGTCCATCCACATCGCGGCCCAGCGCTCGCCGTAGGACGGGGAAGCCAGGAGCCGATCGACTACTTTTTCGTAAGCGTTTTGGGATCTGTCATTGATAAAATCCCTTGCTTCCCTGGGAGTCGGTGGCAAGCCCGTCAGGTCCAGACTTACCCGCCGGATGAGCGTAGCACGGTCGGCCTCCGGGGCGGGGCTGAGATTCTTTTCCTTCAACTTTTTGAGGACAAAATGGTCGATCTCGTTTTTCGGCCAATTGATTTCTTTCTGGTTTCCAAGACCCAATCTTGCCCAAAAACCGCCCATCGAAGGTACCTCGGGCCGCTCGACTCGCTCGTACGACCAATGGCTGCCCCACTTGGCGCCCTGGTTAATCCATTTTTTCAAAGTACTTACCTCTTCCTCGGTCAGGCCAGGGCCTTTTTTGGGCATGCGCTCATCAGGATCGTCGGTCAGGATGCGGCGAATCATCTCGCTGGCGTCAGCATCACCGCGCACCACGGGAATTTTGCCCGACTTGCCGGGATTCAGCATCTCCTCCTCGAAAAGAAAGCTGACATCACCCGCCTGCTTGACCCCGCCGTGGCAGGCCATGCAATTCTTGTTCAGGATCGGCTTGACTTCCGCGTTGTAGTCTATTTCCTTTTCAAACAGACCAAACCAGGAAGAAAGCCAGATCATGAGCGCCGCCCCGACCGCTATTACAAGAATCTTCATCTTTAAAATCTACTGGTAAAACGACCTAACTAAAATCACAGAACCACGCCTGTTTGTAAACTATTTACGTGTCGCATCTTGGTATATAGTGCTCATAATCAAAAAATTGATCCGCTCTGGATCCTTTAAATCTTGATAACAGGTATCCATCGGTATGGATGATATTTGGCGAGCCACCCCTCATCTATCAGGATTTTACTGGAAAAAGCCAACACAAGTATAAATCTAACGCATCGAGATCATGAAACATAACTTGACCCTACCGCCGCCCCCCTTGCGCGCATTGTCCTTAATCTGAAACGAAAAACTCCGGCCCATTACGGGCCGGAGTTTTTGCACTACAACGTTATTCGATTCATTCAGGCGGGTTAAGAAATCTTGCAAACCTCAACGCGGACCACGGCTGCGGGGCGGAGAAGATTGGGTATTGGCGCGCGGCGCGGGAGCCGATTGCTGCGGGCTACTGCTGCGAACGGAAGGCGCACTTTGCTGTGGAGCCGATTGCTGCGGGCTGCTACTGCGAACGGAAGGCGCACTTTGCTGCGGGGCCGACTGCCGAGGGCTACTATGCTCGTATGACGGACTGGTCTGCGGGGTTGATTGTCGGGGGCTGCTGCGCTCGTATGACGGGCTAGGTTGACTCGGTGCTTCGTAACTTCCACGCGAACGGCTTGGGGAGCGGTCCGTATTCAGGCTGGACTGTGAAGACGACTGAGCAGGAGCGGAGCGCTGGTAATCATTGTTGCTGCGAGCGCGACTCGAAGGTTCGGTTGCTTCGTAGGTACGGTTGCTATTTGATGGCGTGGTATCGTCCGAGCGATTGCCATAATCGCTATTGCTGCGAGCGCGGTTCGATTGCTCATTTGCGTCGTAGGTGCGGCTGTTATTTGGGTTTGCATTATCATTAGCACGATTGCCATAATCGCTGCTGCTGCGAGCCCGGTTCGAATTCTCGGTATCATAGGTGCGACCAGAGCTACCGTTATCCTGCGAATCATAATTACGCGAGCTGCGGTTGGTATTTTGGCCGTTGTCGCGCGGACTGCGATTCAGGCCGTTGCGGCTGGTACCATCGGCGGTGTAGGAGCCATCGGAATTACGCCGGTTACCAGCGTAGCTACCACCACGACCAATTTCGTCGGCGCGATAGACGGGCACTTTGCTGCGCGTGGCTCGCTCGATGTCGTTGCGGCGCGGACCGTAGGCGTAGGTACGGTTGTCGTTGTAGTAGTAATTGTTAATGATCGTGGTCTGGTTGTAGATACTGCCAACGCGGTAGCGGGACACGCTATAACCAAACACCCGGCGGCGGTTGATATAGCGCTGCGGCACAAACACCCAGTAATTGAGCGGAATGTTGAACGATACCCCGAATTGAACGCCCGGAAATAGCGGTGCCCAACCGTAATAGCCACCGCCCGACCGCCAATCGACCCAGGCGGGTCCCCACTGATAATCAGGCACCCAGCCCCAGCCCTGATAGTCGTCGTAGAACCAGCGGCCGTAGTGGAATGCTGCCCAGCCCCAGTTGTAGTCCGACACCCAAGTGTTGCCGTACTCCGTCATGACCCACTGACCATCGGTGCCGTAAGGCTGAAAATCGCGTTCGACGTATGGAAACCACACCGAGCCGTAGCGCGCGTTGGACGACCACTGGCCATAGGGCGCAAGTTCGTTGTAAAAAGTTTGGAAGGAAACCCGGGCACCCGGCTGAGCGTAGGCTTCGGGCCCGGCCCACAGGCCAAGCGTCAGCAGCGCGAAGAGGGAAAGAATTTTAGGAATTTTCATGGTTAACAGATTTTGGTGGCAATATCAAACTGCGGCTTTTGGACACGGCAAAGGGGGCAAAGGTTTAAGCGAAAATTTATCGACCGACTCGCGCAACGATTATTTTAGAATTTCATTTCAAAAACGCCAACCTGGCCTTAAAATTATACAAGTTCACGGACAAATGCAAAGCGTAATAGTTTTCTTTTATTAAGACAATTGATTCGGGCGAATCCCTCTAACAGAGCGAAAAAAAATTCAGAGCGAAAAAAAATTTATCCTTTTTACCCCGGAACAAACAATTAAGGCGGGGAATGATTTTTGTTTGTCTCACACCTACACCAAAAAATCTTGCATGAGTACCTATTTGCTGATTATGCTGATCATCGGCGCCGCCGCCCTGGCCATGGCCTGGATGCCGCTGATTTCCAAGAAGATAAAAATTTCGTACTCGCTTCTATACATACTTTTCGGGGCGGTCGTGTACATCTTCGGCGATAGCTTGCCGCTCCCGGACCCCATCCGAAAGCAAACCTACACGGTTCACCTTACCGAGTTAGTCGTTATTATCTCCTTGATGGGCTCGGGCCTGAAAATTGACCGTCCTTTTTCTTTCAAAAACTGGAATTTACCGCTCCGCCTCGTCAGTATCACGATGCTGCTGAGCATTGGCGCCATCACCGGCCTGGCGTGGTACTTCCTGGGCTTCGACCTACCGTCGGCGTTACTGCTGGGAGCTGTGCTGGCGCCCACCGACCCGGTACTGGCGGCGGATGTGCAGGTAGCCGGTCCGCACGAAAACAAGCGCGATGATGTCCGGTTTGCCCTGACGGCCGAAGCCGGGATGAACGACGGACTGGCTTTTCCCTTCACCTGGCTGGCGATTATCCTGGCCCAAATAGCGCTCAACGGCGAGGGCAGTGTAATCGACTGGCTGCTCACCGACCTGCTGTATAAAATTGCGATGGGCGCATTGGCGGGCTTCGGCCTGGGAAGATTGCTGGCCTATCTTCTCTTTCGAAAAACAAAGCAAAAAAGCCTGATGGAGATGGAAAACGGCTTTATTGCCCTGTCGGCAACGCTCTTCATATATGCCTTCACCGAGATGATCCACGGCTACGGATTTTTAGCAGTTTTCGTAGGGGCAGTCACGCTGCGTAATTACGAGATGGAGCACGAGTTTCACAAACAACTTCACGCCTTCACCGACCAAATCGAGCGTATTCTGGTGGCGATCGTCCTGATTCTATTCGGTGGAAGCCTGGTGAGCGGAATCTTGGGCGAATTATCGGGCCCGATGGTATTTCTGGGTCTGGCTTTTGTCTTTGTAGTACGGCCCATAGCGGGCTATTTGGGGTTATTGGGTACCGACCTGCATCCGAGGCAGCGGGCAGCGATTTCCTTTTTCGGTATCAAAGGCATTGGCTCCTTTTTCTATCTGGCCTTCGCTTTGAGCAAAACTGATTTCGCCTACTCCGAGGAATTATGGTCTTTGGCAGCTTTCACCGTGCTGGTATCGGCGCTGACGCACGGAGCAACCGCAACATTAAGTATGGAGAAGATCGAAGAAAAACACGGTGAGGCACCCGAAGGAGAGGTTGGTATACCAGCTCAGGCTGCGTAGATTGCGGTTCCGGTTCACGCTTTTCCCTGATCCCGCTTGAAAAACTTCCGATTTGCTATTTTGCTGTTCATCGTCGTGACTACCGCCTGCCAAAGGATGCCCCAAAAAACGCTCACCGTTGAAGCGGGTGTTTCGGAAGAACTGGCCCACTACCGCCGCCAAATCCTGACCGACATTCGCTACCAAATTGCGCTCGAAATACCGAGGGAATCGGAGGCCGACATCGCCGCGCGGGAAACTATCTCGTTTAAATGGAAAAAAAATCCATTCGACCTGCCACTGGATTTTAAGGAAGCGCCTGAAAACGTAAAAAGCATCAACGTCAACGGTCGGACGCTGCCCGCTGTCTTGGAAAAAGAGCACTTGATTATCCCGGTTTCCGCTCTGAAGAGAGGGGAAAACGAAGTGACGGTCGACTTCATGGCGGGCAATCTCTCGCTCAATCGAAATGAAGACTACCTCTACACCCTGCTCGTTCCCGACCGCGCCCGTACGGTTTTTCCCTGCTTCGACCAGCCGGATTTTAAGGCCACATTCGCCCTCACCCTCACCATTCCGCAAGACTGGCGCGCCGTAACCAACGCCCCGCTGCGCGACAGCACCACGAATGGGGCCCGCAAAACGTACGCGTTCCTGCCTTCCAACTTGCTGCCTACGTATCTGTTTTCATTCATAGCGGGAAAATTCGAGTCGGTAAAAAAGACGGTGAGCGGCCGGGACATGACTTTTTACCACCGTGAAACCGATACTTCCAAAATCCGGCTCAGCCTCGACCCTATCTTCGAAACCCACGGCAGGGCCCTGGTTTTTTTGGAGGAGTATACGCTAATCAAGTACCCTTTTCAGAAATTTGATTTCGCCGCTATTCCCGATTTCCAGTACGGCGGCATGGAACACGCCGGAGCAATTCAGTACAAAGCATCGAGCTTATTTTTGGATAAAGGTGCTACCCAGAATCAGCAAACGGGCCGCGTGAAGCTGCTGGCGCACGAAACGGCCCACATGTGGTTCGGCGATCTGGTGACGATGCGCTGGTTCAACGACGTGTGGATGAAGGAAGTCTTCGCCAATTTCATGGCCGACAAAATAGCCGAAGCCACCCAACGCGAGAGCAACTACGCCCTCGAATTCCTGATCGCCCACTTCCCGGCGGCTTATGGCGTCGACCGCACCGAAGGTCCGAATGCCATCGGTCAGCCGCTCGAAAACCTCAATCAGGCCGGGACAATGTACGGCCCGATTATTTACCACAAGGCTTCGATCATGATGCGGCAACTCGAACGCCTGATGGGCAAGGACGCGCTGCGCGACGGATTGCGAGAGTACCTCAGAACCTACGCCTACGGTAATGCGACCTGGGCCGAGTTGGTGGCGATTCTGGATAAATACACATCCGCCGACTTGCTCGCCTGGAATAAAGTATGGGTCAACACGACGGGGCGGCCAAGCTTCAAGTATGCGTTTGATTTTGACGATGGCAAGTACACCAAGTTCGTCATCAGCCAGGAGAGCGAAGACGAAACCGCCCGCATTTGGCCGCAGGCGTTCGAGATCGCGCTCGTTTATCCCGACCGCGTCGAGGAGTTGCCCATCAATATGAGTGCCGCTTCCGTAGAGGTACCGGAATTGGTTGGTGAAGCTATCCCTGATTATGTACTCTTCAATTCTTCGGGCCAGGGCTACGGATTGTTTCCTGTGGAGGCGGGTAATATGTTAAGGCAGCTTCCTGATTTGCCCGACCCGCTTATGCGTACTTCGGCTTACGTGAATTTGTACGAAAATATGCTCATCCGAAGCGAGGCCGTTCGCCCGGCTATATTGGCTGATTTTCTGACAAGAATGCTGGCGCTCGAGACCGAGGAGCTCAGTCTAAATCTTATCACCGGACAATTGGCCGAAATCTATTGGCAGTACATGACGCCGGACCAACGCACCGAATGGGGTACTTACCTGGAAGAAAAAGTGTGGGAAACTATGAGCCAAGAGCCCAACGCCAACAAGAAAAAAGTCCTTTTCAAACTCTACCAAAACATTGCTCTGAGTATGGAAGCGCAAGACCGACTCTACCGGATTTGGCGGGATGAAGCGCCCCCCGAGGGTGTCACCCTCACCGAGGACGACCATACCGCATTAGCCTTGGCGCTCGCGCTGCGCGATTACCCTGAGACTGGGTTGCTGGACGAGCAGCTTACGCGCATAAAAAACCCGGATCGCCGCAGGAGGCTGCAATTTATGGAGCCTGCTTTGTCGGGCGATGTGGCAATACGTGACGCTTTTTTTGAATCATTAAAGGAAGAGAAAAATCGCGCGCAGGAGTCGTGGGTAGCGGCAGCGCTCGGGTATCTGCATCATCCGCTCCGGGCGGCGACCTCAGAAAAGTACTTACCCGCCAGCCTTGCTTTGTTGGAAGAAATTCAGCGCACCGGGGATATTTTCTTTCCATCAGCCTGGCTGAGCGCTACGCTGGGCTCCTACCAGTCGCCGGAAGCAGCGCAGGTCGTTCGGAACTTTCTGGACGCAAATTCCGACTACAATCCGCGCCTGAAAGCTAAACTCTTGCAAGCCGCCGATGGGATTTTCAGGGCCGAGCGGATTCTGCATAACAAGTAAATCTTAGGCCGATTTCTTTTTCTCGTAAAAACCGATCACATCCTTCACTTCCTTTTCGGAAAGATCGAACCGGTTGGCCAGCGCTTCCACCGAATTGCCGTTCAAAAACTGATCGAAAACTGACTGAGAAAGTATTTCCGTGTCGCCCACGACGGGCTGTCCGCCTTGCCGCTTGGGGTCTAGTTGGATGGCCGACTCGCGGCCTAAGGGGTAAAGTTTCGAAGCCAGCGAATCATCGCCAAACTCGATGCGGTTACAGAAGGGCCGAACTACTTCCTGAATTATGATTTGCAGGGTGGGGTCGGCCTTGATTAGCTCGCCGATATCGGCGTGAAAGAAAACGTTACGGCCGTCGGTAAGAATGTTGGCTGTAGCGAAGGGATAAAGCGTATTAAGTACATCCGCCAGCACAGCGCGGGCTCGGTTGATGCGCGACGGGCCGACGCCCTGCTCGCGCAATTGATAAAAAGTGTAAAACTCAATTAGCGTGTGAAAATCCAGCGTTAGGCTCAGTTCTTTGGCGTCGTCTGCCTCCTCGGCAGTCAACTCGCCTTTCTTGAATTCCCGCAACCAGCGCCTGATCTGACTCTCGGGAAAGTTAAGAATTCGGGCGATGTCGGTAACGGAGTAAGCGAGGTTTTTACGGACGGAGGTCGGCTTAGATTTCACAGACAGAAATTAATTGGTTGGGCGAAAGTAAAGAAAAAAACTTTATTGTAAGTCTGCGGGTGGGTTGGTGCGATAAATTCCGTCGTAGTAACTCCCCATGTAGGCGCCCCAGGGCAAGGGCCGCCGAATCAGTGTAGAAGTGGCGACGCGGTGGCCCGGCATCCCCCCCAAAATTCCATCACCTTTTTCGTCACGAAGTCGATGCTCACGATGTGCGTATTAAGCACTTGCTCGCGCTCTTCGAATACCTGACTATCCATGCTGAGCAGCACTTCGTCGATGCCATCGCCGTCGGTGTCGACCACGGCGGGGCTACTGGTCTGGAAATAGCCCAATGAATCGACAAATTGCGATCGTTCCGGCAAAATTAGATTTAAAATCTTATACACTAGAAATTTTACCAGCGGCCCTGGCAACAAATTTCCGGGATAGCCCTTTACCTTTGCGACTAATTGATTAACCTTTTTTAAAAACAAGATAGCCCGCACTTTTGAACGAAATTGCCCCCAACGATCCCTACGCCGCGTTGCGCTATCCCGAATTCCGGTTTTTCATTACCAACAGTTTTCTCTTTACGGTTGGTTTTCTGATGCAGGAAGTCATCGTGGGATATGAACTTTATAAGGTTACGCACGATCCCCTGTCGCTGGGGCTCATTGGGCTGGCCGAAGTGGTACCTTTCGTGCTTGTAACGCTCTTCGGCGGGTACTTGGCCGACCGCTACGACAAGCGCAACATTCTGCGAATCAGTTTACTGGTGATCATCGCGGCGTCGGTGCTACTGTACCTGATCTTTCAGCCCGGCTTTTTTGATCATTATACTTTACGGGGTAAACTGGCTTTAATCTACTCCGTCTTTTTCCTGATCGGGGCGGCTAAAGGCTTTTATTCCCCCTCTTCTTCCTCCCTGAAACCATTCCTGGTGCCGCGTACGATTTACCATAATTCATCCACCTGGAGCAGTTCCTTTTGGCAGGCGGGTTCGGTAGCGGGGCCAGGTATCGCGGGCTTTCTGTACGTCTTCATCGGACTCACCAATACGTTATTGGTCGTAATTGGCTGCTTCGTCGTATGCCTGTTCTTAATTTCAATGATCGACAAGAAACCCATCCCAACGGCGACCAATCCCGGTACCATTTGGCAGAATCTGCGCGAGGGACTAAGTTTCGTTCTCAAGACCCGCATTGTACTATACGCGATCTCGCTCGACTTGTTCTCGGTGCTCTTCGGCGGTGTGGTGGCAATATTGCCCGTCTTCGCCGAAGATATTCTGCGGGTCGGGCCGGAAGGATTGGGGCTGCTGCGGGCCGCCCCTTCGGTTGGAGCGCTACTGACGATGTTTTTCATGGCCTACTTCCCGCCTACGCACACCGCCTGGCGCAACATGCTGCTCGCCGTGGCGGGCTTCGGGGTGTTCACGATTATTTTCGCCCTTTCCGAATCATTCTTACTCTCCTGCTTCGCCCTTTTCATGACGGGCGCCTGCGATAGCGTCAGTGTCATCATCCGGCAGACGATTCTGCAAATTTACCCGCCGGACGAAATGCGGGGCCGGGTGGCGGCGGTCAACGGCATATTTGTGAGTTCATCCAACGAACTGGGGGCCTTCGAGTCGGGCGTGGGGGCAAAATTGCTGGGTACCGTGCCCTCGGTCCTACTCGGCGGGGTAGTCACGATTGGCGTGGTGTCGTGGATTTACACCCGATCGAAGGATTTGTTTGGGGTTAAGCTGAGCTAATGTTTCTTTAAAATCCGTATCTTGTGATTTAAAATTTCAACAGTTCAATCATGGAAGCAGTCATGAATTTCAACCTGCCTCTAACTTTCGAGCAGGTTACTCAGATCGTTAAGCAAATGCCAAAGCCCGAGCAACAGCAGCTCGTTGAGCTGATACAGGAAGGAGAAAAGGAATCCATACAGACACATTTTGCCAGTGAAGCTGCCTTGGCCCAAGACTGGCTTAGCCCGGAAGAAGATGAGGCATGGAAGCATTTGTAAAGGGAGACATAGTTGTCTTACCATTCCCATTCTCGGATTTATCGGCGTCTAAACGTCGGCCAGCATTAGTCTTAGCCAATTTGACGACAGATAATATAATTCTTTGTCAAATTACCAGTAAGAATAAGCAAGATGGGTTGTCCATATCGCTTGAAAACAAAGATATGCTCAGTGGTGAGCTTCCTTTACTTTCTTATATAAGACCCAACAGACTTTTCACGGCTGACAAGAAATTGATCCTCTACACACTGGGTCGGGTATCTGATTATAAGTACAAACAGGTGGCAAGCGCAATTGCCCAACTGATCGCTTTGTAGCACGTGAACCGCTATCGGTCTTCAAATCTCTCTTCTTGGGAATAATCGCTATTTTAGCCGCTTAATTAATATACTAAGCCCTCCCAAACCCATCCTGCATGGCTCGAAATTCTTCTCTCTTTCGTAAAAAAACCGTCGCTCAAATCATGGACCAAGCCGCCAGAGCTGACGCAGAGTCAGGCGGATTGGTCAAAACCCTCGGCGTGCGCGACCTGGTGTCGCTGGGCATTGCGGCCATTATCGGGGCCGGTATTTTCAGCACGATCGGCCTGGCGAGCTATAACGGCGGTCCGGCGGTATCGATGCTGTTTGTATTCACGGCCATCGCCTGTATTTTCACGGCCCTTTCCTACGCCCAGTTTGCCAGCACGGTACCCGTATCGGGAAGTGCGTATACCTACGCCTACGTGGCTTTTGGCGAATTATTTGCCTGGATCATTGGCTGGGCACTCATTCTTGAATACGCCGTTTCCAATATGGTGGTGGCTATTTCTTGGTCGCAATATTTCGTGAGCATGCTCAAAGGCTTCGGGATTACATTCCCCGCCTGGCTTGCCACTAACCCGATTACAGCCGCCGAGAATTTTGCCCGTTTGCAAACCGATGGTATCGCCTCACTCAATATTGCGGAGCAAAACACCGCGTTGGCCTACCAAAATGCCCCGATGATCGGCGACTGGCACATTATATTCAACCTTCCCGCCGGAATCATTACGATACTGGTTACGGCCCTGGTTTATATCGGCATCAAAGAGTCACGTACGGCCAGTAATATCATGGTCGTGCTCAAGATTGCCGTAGTGCTGTTGGTTATTTGTGTAGGTGCTTTTTACGTCAAACCTGAGAACTGGACGCCCTTTGCGCCCAATGGCGTCAAAGGCGTTATGAGCGGAGTAGCGGCTGTTTTCTTTGCTTTTATTGGTTTTGATTCAATTTCAACCACCGCCGAAGAATGTAAGGATCCGCAACGGGATATGCCCAAAGCGATGATCTACACTCTTATAATTTGTACGGTGCTTTACGTACTCATCACGCTGGTGCTTACAGGTATGGTCAACTATACCGAGTTGAACGTCAACGATCCGCTGGCGTTTGTCTTCGAGCGTATCGACATGAATTTTATGGCGGGGCTTATTTCAGTAAGTTCTGTAATTGCCATTACGAGCGCTTTGCTGGTATACCAGCTTGGGCAGCCACGTATCTGGATGACGATGAGCCGCGATGGATTGCTTTGGAAGCGTTTTTCCAAAATTCATCCCAAGTACCATACGCCCGCTTTTGCAACAATTATCACGGGGCTGGTCGTGGGTATTCCGTCGCTGTTTTTTGAAATGGATTTCTTCGTGGACCTTACCAGCGTGGGTACTTTCTTCGCCTTTATTTTGGTGTGCGGCGGCGTACTTTACCTTGATTATTCGGGCATTTCCGAGCAATCGAAATTTCGGGTCCCGTACCTCAACGGCAAGTACCTCGTTGGATTGGGATTGATATTTGCTCTTGCCATGCTCTATGTGTACGGGCAGGATACGCTTGCGGAATGGCAGGCCGCCTCCGCCGCTAATATTTTCGAACACCGGATGCTGACCATCTTTTTCTGGCTGGTTTGGATCACCCTTTCGGTAATGAGCTACAAGTACAATTTCTCGATCCTGCCTGTCATGGGGATTCTTACCAATCTCTACCTCATGACCGAACTGGGGGCTTCCAACTGGCAGATTTTCGGAATTTGGCTGTTGATTGGCCTGGTGATTTACTTTGCCTACGGCTATCGGAAGAGTAAGCTGGCAATTGGTAATGATGAGTGATGGATTGTCTTCCTTACAACTTCCTGAAAGTTCGAGGCTTTCGGGAAGTTCAGGTTAAAGGTTTGACTCCACTTTCAGCTTGATGTTATAATCCTTTTTTTGCGCGGGTTTGGTTGTATTAGGGTAAGGGTTAACCTCGGTCAGAATGAGTCGGTATTGATTGCCGTCCAGACTGATGCGGGCGGTATCGGCTTCCCGGAAGCCGCCCTTTGGGTACAGCGAAATGCAGTCGCCCAGACACATTTTTACAATTTGGCTTTCGTTCATCTTTGGAGCGACGCGAGTTTCCAGCGTCACGATCACTTCCCCGGCCCGGACGCACTGTACGTCTTCGGGACAGCGGCTGTCCTCCACATCGGCAAAGGTCAACGAACCGCCTTTGAGGTCAAGTACTTCCAGGTATTTCAGCGTCTTGTCACCGAGCTTGGCGTCAGGGGAGTCGGTTTTGCAAGAAAAAAGCATGAGCCATATTGCAAATAATAGGGTGGCGTATTTCATAATGTTATCGTTTTTATTTCAAGACCCATCTGTTAACGAAATGGTTGTAAGATCAAACATCTTAATCACATTCCGGGTTCTTGACGGCCAGTCTTCCAGGAAATAGTGGAATTCTTCACAGAAACGATATTCCTGCTCAAGGTCATGCGTTAGGCTGGTAACTGCAAAAGGTTGCGAGGGAGCAAAACAGATCTTTTCATGAAGCAAAAAGCGCTGTTATCGAGTTGCATTTTTCATTTGGCAAGATGAACTTTTTGGCGCTAAGATTTACAGCACAAGGGTGCCTTCGGTTAATCCGCCGATTGGGACGCTTCACCAATCCCGTTGACCGCCCGTCCCAAAATGATGGTCTGGTTGCGCGGTTTGAGGTAATATTGGAGCGTTGTTACGATGGGAAATGAAATCGACAATTTTCTGACCTGCCCTTTCAGAAAAAAATGTGACTATCTATCTTTGTTCGCCAACCTTTCCCCTAACGAAGGAGTCTATACCCGTGAACCTAATTTCTTAGCCTGAAGATATGTTGAAACGTTTTTTATTCGCTCTCCTGCTCAGTGGCCCGCTGCTGGCAACCGCGCAGGTCACTACCCAGAACTCCGGCCCCGGTGCGGAGCGCCTTACGCTAGAGGAATGCGTGCAGATCGCGCTGCAAAACAATCCACAGATCAAGCAAGCTGGGTTACAGGTCGCGGCCAACCAAAACAACCTCATTCAATCGAAGTGGCAGCGGTGGCCGAGTCTGGGCTTCAACGCTTCTCAGGGATTTAGCCTTGGCCGTAACATCGACCCCTTCACCAACCAATTCGTGCAGCAGAACATTAGCTTCAACAATTATGGCCTGAACGCCAATGTGACGCTTTTCAATGGTTTCCTGCTTCAGAATACTATTAAACAAAATGACCTGACATTGCAGGCGAGCGAGAAGGATCAGGCCGCCCAGCGCAACGACATCATCCTGAACGTAGCTTTGGCGTACCTGCAGGTTATCAGTAATCAGGAACTCATCGAGGTGGCCAGCCAGCAGGGCACCGCCACGCAACTCCAGATTGACCGCACCCAGCGCCTGGTGGATGCGGGGAGCCTGGCCGAAAGTCAGCTTTTCGATTTGAGAGCCCAACTGGCCAATGATGAATTGTCACTGGTTAACGCGCAGAACAATGTAGCCTCAGCCAAGTTGACACTCAAGCAGCTCATGAACCTACCCGGTAGTGACGATATCGAAGTGGCCGCGCTCAGTGCATCTGACCCGACGTTGGAAGCTTACGGTGCTACGGTCAACGAGATATTCGAGATCGCCGTGGACAATCGCCCCGAATTACAGGCCGCCCGGCTCCGCATTACCGCCGCCGGAAAGGATGTAGAACTGGCCAAAGCATCGGGATTGCCCAGCCTGACGCTAAACGGCGGGGTTAATACGCAGTATTCCAGTGCGGCGCCCAAGACACGCTTTGTGGCCGACGGCTCGGGCAATACCCAACAGGAGGTAGTGTCTACGACCCGTTTTGTGGTGGTGGGAGACCAGACGCTACCGATCACCGAAACGATCGCCGTACCGAACGGTTCGGAACGCACATTCAGTTATTTGGACCAGCTCGATTTCAACCGAAACTCTTCGTTCAATTTCAACCTGCGAGTGCCGATTTTTACTAATTTCCAGACCAAGTACCGCGTAGCTAATGCCCGTATTCAACAAAAGAATCTGGAATACCAGGCCGACATCGTGACGCAACAGATTCGGAAGAACGTTGAGCAGGCCTACATCGATATGAGCAATGCAGGTAAGCGCTACAGCGCCACCGCCCGGCAGGTACGCGCCCTGGAAGAGGCCTTTCGGGTGGCGGAAAGCCGTCTGAGTGCCGGAGCCATTAACTCGGCGGAGTACAACATAGCTAAGGCCAATCTTGACCGCGCCCGCGCCAACCTCGTCCAGACCAAATACGATTATATTTTCCGTACTAAAATTCTGGATTTTTACATGAACAAACCTATTACGATTGAGTAGGCTTTCGGGGAGAACGGGCGAACGGTAAAGGGTTAACGGCGCTCGGCAATCGCCGCTTGTAGTTGTCACACCGTTGGCCGTTGACCGTTAGCCTTTTCCCCCCTTCTACACTTCCCCCCATTAACCTTTCTACCTTTTTTCCCTCACGTCAAAAATTTAACTTAAAAGGAAATATGGCTCGTAAATCTTCTAATCGCACCTGGTGGAGTATTGGTGGCATCGTCGCGGTGCTCATAGGGGGACTATTTGTGGCCAAGGCGGCCGGCTGGATCGGCCAGGAAAAACCCGCCGAAGTGGAATTCACGAAGGTCAAGCGTACCGACATCATTGAACGTGTCAGCGCTTCAGGCCGTGTACAACCCGAAGTAGAGGTTCGACTCAGTCCTGATGTATCGGGCGAAATCATCGAATTGTACGTTGAGGAAGGTGATTCGGTCAAGCAGGGACAACTGCTGCTTAAAATCCGTCCTGATAACTATGAATCGCTTTTCGCACGGGCCCAGGCAGCCGTTAATTCCAGCAAGGCTAATACCGAACAGACCCGCGCCAGTCTTGCCCAGGCTGAATCGCGAGCTGTCCGGGCTAAGGCCGACTTCGACCGCAACAAAAAACTATTTGAGGACAAAGTAATTTCGGCTGCTGACTTCGAGCAAATTCGGGCTAATTATCAGGTAGGCCAGCAGGACATAGAAGCCGCCAAAGCCAACATCAGCGCTGCCCAGTTTAACGTCAAGAGTTCAGAGGCCGGCCTGCGCGACGCGGGTGAAAACCTCCGCAAGACAACTATCTTCGCACCAGTGAGCGGTATTGTGTCACTGCTCAATGTCGAAAAGGGTGAGCGCGTGGTGGGTACGAGCCAAATGGCCGGTACCGAGCTGATGCGTATTGCCAACCTCAACAACATGGAAGTACGGGTGAATGTCAACGAGAACGACATCGTGCGGGTGATGGTGGGCGACACCGCCGACATCGACGTGGATGCTTACAGCGCCACGGGCCGCAAATTCCGGGGGTTGGTGACTGAAATTGCCAGCACGGCCAGCGGACTCACCGGAGCGGCGGGAGCGGCAATTTCGGCCGACGCCGTGACGGAGTTCGAAGTGAAAGTCAAAATTCTCAACGAGTCATTTCAGGATTTGCTGGCTAAGACTGGCAAGAAGACCTATCCTTTCAAGCCGGGAATGACGGCTTCGGTCGACATCATCACCAACCGTAAATCGAACGTGCTGTCGGTTCCCATCGCGGCCGTTACCACCCGCGACGGGGAGGCTATGAGTCAGAACACAGAAAATGATAACGATAACAACGGACCCAAGCCCGCTGACGCCAGTAAACCCAAAAAAGAAGAGCTCATTAAAGAAGTAGTTTTTGTGGACAGCGCAGGGGTTGCCAAGTCACGGGTAGTAACCACCGGAATCAGCGATTTCGAGAATATAGAGATTCTATCAGGCCTTGAAGCGGGGCAAAAAATCGTTTCAGGACCTTTTATTATGGTCTCCAAGAACCTGAAAGACAATGACAAGATCGTTGCAAAACCAAACGAAGACAAAAAAGGTAACACCTCTACGAAAGAAAAGAAGAAGTAGGGCGTTCTGTGTATATGTTAATTCGATTTAGTTTAGGTTAAGAAAATGGAAATCCTTGCGGCCCTGCCGCAAGGATTTTTTATGGTACGCCCATTTCTATAATTGGCTCCACCCCGATCGATTCTGCTCCTGATCCTATTCAATAATGATAAGGAAAATTCAGAGTCATGAAGCATTTTTTTGAAGTTGTAAGCAACGTGTGAGCACAAAAGCCATTACAAATGGCAGTAAGAGAATAAGTTATCGTATGAGTATTGCTACAAAAGAAAAAATAGCCGTGATCGGTGGCGGGAGCTGGGCTACAGCGCTCGTCAAAATATTGGCTGAGCATCCCGACGCGGACATCAATTGGTGGCTAAGAAGTGAAGACGACATCGCTCATATTCAGCAGTTTCACCACAACCCGCGTTACCTGAGCGATGTCCGTATTTCTCCTAAAAAAGTGACCCCCTTTTCCGATATCAGAAAAGCTGTCACCGATGCCCGTTACGTAGTTTTGGCTATTCCGGCCGCCTTTATTCAGGAGCCGATCCGTGAGCTCACGCCCGCCGACCTGCGCGGCAAAAGGATCGTTTCGGCAATCAAGGGCATGATTCCCGAGCGCAATCTGCTCGTGACCGATTGGGTCGAGGAAACTTATGAAGTGCCTCTGTCCGACATGTGTGTCATTGCCGGGCCTTGTCACGCCGAAGAAGTGGCGCTGGAGAAGCAGTCTTTCCTGACCATCGCTTCCACCGATGCCGACTGCGCGGCCGATTTTGCAAGGTTACTTTCTTGTCGCTACGTGACCGCCCACCCCCTGGCCGACTTATACGGGGTGGAATATGCCGCTGTGATGAAGAACATCGTAGCCCTGGCTTGCGGCATCACGCACGGGCTGGGTTACGGCGACAATTTTCAGGCGGTGATGGTATCCAACGCCATGCAGGAAATCAGGAATTTTGTGACCGCCGCCGATCCGCGCGAGCGTGACCTGAGCGCGTCCGCCTACCTGGGCGATTTGCTGGTGACGGCTTATTCACAATTCAGCCGCAATCGCCTTTTTGGCAATATGATCGGGCGCGGTTACGGTGTCAGGGCCGCTCAACTCGAGATGAAAATGATCGCCGAGGGCTATTACGCGACCAAAAGCATTTACGCTATGAATGCCACTTATGGCGTCCCGATGCCCATCACCAACGCCGTGTACCGCATTTTATACGAGGGCGTTGCACCATGGCTGGTCATCAATGAGTTAAAGGAGAAGCTGAGGTAAGCCGATGGTCTTCCCTAGCCACTAGCAACCTATTTCACCCTTTCCAACATCATTAGCCGGAAGTCCATGACTTGCTTACCAGCGATCTTATCCGATTGCAAAGTCATTTTGCCTTGTCCCTTTCCCAAATGTACCCTGCCCAGATTTAAAGTCTTCCAATCCTTCACGTACGACTCGGTGCGCTCCACGCGGTCGTTTTCCATGCCGCGTAAAGGCGGGTCGAAGCCCTCCGTAACTTTGGCCGATACGTTGGTCTTACCGTAAGTCAATCGGAATGTCGAACCCACGTCTTCGAGCGCACAGGTGTAGTAAATGATGGCGTCGAAATCTCCGTCGGCTAATACCTCCACGTCCCATACGATGGCGTCGTCGGGCTTGGTCCAATTCGTTAAAAAGGAGCAGTTTGGATACTGGTTGGATCGCACGATGCCGCCGACGGGCTGCGCATCGCGGGCGGGAAGTTGCGTGTATTTATAATCGGGATGGCCCACGGGAAATGTACGCTGATCGTCGCCTTTTATGCCTGCGAGCGCATCGGCATTCCAGCGGGTTCGGGCGGTTTTGAGCTGCACCGCGATGTCCGGTTTTTTATTCGAAATATCCACGGTCTGACCAGGATCAGCCACCATATCGTACAGTTTTCCTTCACTGTCGAGGCGGTACTTCTGGCTACGGACGCTGGTATTGTTGTTCCAATAGCTGTAAAGTAAACGATCTTTGTCAAACCTGCCTTTTTTAACAAGTAAAGGTTTCAGACTCACGCCATCCAAAGGATTATTCGGCTGAAATTTGATTCCCGTCAAGTCTATCAAAGTAGGCAGCAGGTCGATGGCGGCGGCTACTTCCGGAATTTTAGTGCCCGGTTTTATCAGTTTGGGATATTGCATCAGTAACGGCGAGCGAACGCCGCCTTCGTCCGTCGAGCCTTTCTTGCCCTTCATACCCCCATTCCAGCGGTAGGCGTTGGGGCCGTTATCACTGAAATACAGCACTATAGTATCGTCTTCCAGGTTCAGATCTTTTAATTTTTGCATGATTCGCCCGACATTCCAGTCGATATTTTCGCACATCGCCAGGGCGGCGCGGGTAAAGTCAATGTCTTCTTCCACCCCATCTGCCGCGCGCATCTTGATGGGTTTGTTTTTGAATTCGCCCCACCAACGATCCGGCACCTCCAAAGGCGTGTGGGGGGTGTTGAAAGGCACATAGACCAGGAATGGCTGGTTTTTATTTTTTTCCATAAAAGCCAGCGCATGGTCGGTCAGGTCGTCGGCCAAAAAGCCGTTTCCCTGCGTGATTGCGCCATTGTGTTCGAGCATCGGGCTGAAATAGTCGCCCCAATGCCCCGAACAAAATCCGTAAAAATCGTCGAACCCACGACCGTTGGGATGGTAGGGATACTGCATGCCGCTGTGCCATTTGCCGTAGGCCGCCGTGGCGTAACCCGCCTCTTTGAAAGCATCGGCTAGCGTCGTTTCATCCAGGTTAAAACGTTCGCCGCCCTCGGAAGTACTTCTTACGCCCATACGCGTATGATAGCGGCCCGTGAGCAGCTCAGCGCGGGTGGGTGAGCAAACAGGCTGTACGTAGAAATGATCGAAAAGTGCCCCATTCCGGGCCATGGCGTCAATATTGGGGGTATTGATATTCGTATTTCCGCTAATGCTCAAATCGCCCCACCCCTGATCGTCGCTCAAAAGAATAACAATATTGGGAGACTTCACTTTGGCAGGCCTGATTTGGGCGCTAAGAATCGCGGGTAGTAGGGATAGTAACAGGAAAAGTTTCTTCATGATGTCAACAAAATACTTTCCGGCTTGAAATCTACTAATAGAGTGCCTAGATTGAAATTATTAATAGCCCTGGAAATCTGGTGCGCTAAAATTAGCAGGATTAACATAAATTGCCTTTCTTGAAATAAAAAGATCCACACGACCGCTACTATTTTTCTAATATTGACTCATGAAGATTGAAATAAATAAAGAATCTCCGGCGGATGCCCTGCTTATCAAACTCTTTGCGGAAGAGGGAGCTCCCGCCAATCAAACGGCCTTCCGAGCCGAGAAAAATGAACTTTGGTGGCCTTCAGAAAATGAACTTTGGTTGGGGTTAGGCAAGAAACCGACGCTGCCCGTGCTGCTGAAATGCCTGCGCACGCTATTCCACAAGCGCAAAGACCGCTGGCCCGATCAGATTACCGTCGACGCCCGCTCATTTTCTCCCGCCTGGATCGAAGCCGTCGTCAACGGCATCATGCTGGGCGGCTATAAAATTCAGCTTTATAAATCGGAGCCTAAACCGTACAGCAACTTTTTTGGCAAAACGGGTACTTTGACTTTATTGGTTGAGGAAGTCACCTCCGAAGCCGAGAAGGCCGCCGTAAAAGGTAAGGCAACTGCTGCCGTGCAGATGCGCGTAATGGACCTGATGAACGCCCCAGCCAATAAAAAGCCACCCCGCGTGCTGGCTGAATGGGCGCTGGACTCGGGCCGAACGCACAGCTACAAAGTTACGGTGCTGGAAAAAGATTCATTGGAAGCGCTCGGCAGGAGTGCCTTGTTGTCGGTGAGTCACGGTAGTCCCGAGCCGCCCGTGATGATTGTGACCGAGTATAGCCCCGAGCAGTTCGAGAAAACCATCGTGCTGGTGGGCAAAGGTGTCACGTTCGATACCGGCGGCATTTCGATCAAGGGCTCCAACAATATGCACCTGATGAAGAGCGACATGGGGGGTGCCGCCGCCGTGCTGGGCGCTGTGGAACTAGCCGCGCGACTGCAAATCCCCGTCAAAATCGTGGGCATCGTGCCTTCCACCGAAAACTGCGTCGACGGTGCCAGTACCAAACCGGGCGACGTGATCGATTCTTATTCGGGCAAAACGATCGAGGTCATCGACACCGACGCCGAAGGACGCCTGATCCTGGCCGATGGTCTTAGCTACGCGATGCGTAATTACAAACCTGACGTACTGATTGACGTTGCGACGCTTACCGGCAGCGTGGTGCAGGCGTTGGGCTACGTGGCCGGTGGACTTTTCACGGCCAACGACGGCCTCGCTGCCGACCTCACCGCCGCCGCCGATCAAACGGGCGAACGCTTGTGGCGCTTGCCGCTCTGGGACGAGTACAAAGAAGAAATCCAGTCAGACATTGCCGATGTGCGCAATTACCACGGCAAGCCATTGGCCGGAGGCATCGTCGCCGCCAAATTCCTGGAAACTTTCACCGAAAACCACCCCGCCTGGGCCCACCTCGACATCGCGGGCACCGCCTACGGCGACGCCGATTTTGTCCCCAACCGCGCCGGAACGGCATTTGGTGTTAGATTGCTAACAGAGTTTATCATAGGTCAAGGGTTAAACGGTAAAAGGCAATTGTCTTAAACCCTCTGACCGTTTGACCCTTGACCGTTTGACCCAAAAACTAATTTTAAATTCACCCACAAACGCCACCATGTCCCTTACCATCCTTTGCGTTTCTACATTTTTCAAAGGCAACGATTTCCTGACGGCCTGCAAGGCGGAGGGAAACGTTGTATACCTGCTCACCGCCAAAAAACTCGAAGATCGGGCCTGGGCGCGGGATGCCGTCGACGAGTTTTTTTACGTGGAAGAAAATAGCCACGGCGACTATGACATGAAAAACGTCACGACCGGTCTGGCGCACGTCATGCGCACTCGGCCCATTGACCGCATCGTGGCGCTGGACGACTTTGATGTGGAAAAAGCCGCCTTGCTGCGTGAGCATTTTCGGATTCCCGGCATGGGTCAAACAACTGCTCGATATTTCCGCGACAAGCTGGCTATGCGCACCAAAGCCGCCGAAGCAGGTATCCGCGTGCCGGGTTTTTGTGCGCTTTTCAACGATCAGGTCATCAACGACTTCATCGCTTCTACGCCCGGTCCGTGGATGATCAAACCCCGTTCGGAAGCCTCGGCAACGGGTATCAAGAAATTGCAAAACGAACATGAGCTGTGGGAGGCGATCCATAGCCTGGGCGACGACCGCGACCGCTATCTGCTCGAACAGTTCAAGCCAGGCCATGTGTACCACGTGGATTCGCTGACGCTGAACGGACGGGTGATTTTTTCGTGGAGCAGCCAGTACATCGCTCCGCCGTTCGACGTGGCGCACGGCGGCGGCATCTTTCGCTCCGTGACCGTACCGATCGACTCGGCCGAGTGGCGCGCGTTGGAAACGATGGCGGTAGATGTGTTGAAGGCCTTTGGGTTAAAACATAGCGCTTCGCATACCGAGGTGATCCGTTGCAACGACGACGGGCAGTACTACTTCCTCGAAACATCCTCGCGGGTGGGCGGCGCCCACCTGTCCACGATGGTAGAGGCAGCTTCGGGGATCAATCTCTGGAAGGAATGGGCGCGGCTCGAAACTTCCGTGGCGCGAGGCACAGATTACAAACTACCCAAATTGCGGCAAGAATCTTCGGGAATTGTCATATCGCTAGCCCGCCAGCAGTGGCCCGACCACGCGGTTTTCAATGATTCCGAGGTGGTATGGCGCATGCCCGACGAGTACCACGTGGGCTGCGTGGTGCGATCACAGGACCGCGAACGCGTCCTCACCCTGCTCGAAACTTACACCGAGCGCATCCGTAACGACTTCCACGCCTCCGCTCCCGCACCGGATAAATCTGTGCATTAATTTTTTGAAGGAGGAAGGGACTACGCTCTAAGTTCTTTCATCCCTTCCTCCTACAGTAGCATTATTTCCTCCTAAACAACAAGCGTATCTTCGTCACTCTCGGATAGTCGAAGGCGGCGGTTTCGGTGGTCATTTCGAAGGCATCTTCGTGGACATTTTGGGGGATAATAGTCCAGCCGGAGCGGGGATCGGGTTTAGCGTTAGTGCTGTCAGGGGCGGCGGTGACCATGATAATTTTTTCCTGCGGCAGGACTTCCCAATGCAGTACGTTGGGTTTCTCGTGCTCGGTGTATTTGCCCACGAAGGAGCCATCTTCTTTAAACCGAACGCTCTGCATATAGCGGTTGAAGGCAACGCCCCCGAAATTATCGACCTTCTTGCCGTCTTGATAACTCAGCGCCCCGTTGACATACACTTTCTCGATGCCCCAATCCGGCGCGGCGAGCAAGTACACCTTGGCGGTTTCGACGGAGTCGGCAGCGGGATTGCAGGCGGTAAAATATAGTAGAAAGAAGAAACTGGCGAGGTAGCGCATTCGAGAAGGACAAGGTATTTTCTTGGACAAAGCTATAATTCAAAAAATGGGGTTTTCTAACATCCGCTAAAAATGTAGGTACCAAAAAGCGTAACGAGATAACCGGGAAGGACTCATAGTAAACTACTTACAATGATGGCGAACATGTTCGATCGTTCAAAGCTTTTATCAAAATTTCCACCGAAAGGCATGTTGAGCGAGATTAAAAAGCAGATGGCGAAAATAACGTTTAAAAGCAGAAAATCTTTGTAAAAATATTTGAAATAACGCCCCGTTACCAACAACAGAGGCAATCCCTTGATAAGGTAGGTAAATAGAAAAACGACCAATAGAAGCCGAAGTCTCTTCATTATTTTGCAGTAACAATTACGACTGATTTCCACGCCTTTGGGATTCAATTCCAACGAAAAAGCGGAGGACCGGCTACCATTAAACAATGGTCCCATGTCGAATGTGCGCTGATCGGTTTGGATGATTGTTTTTGGTAGAATTTGAATGTGCTGTTCGGTCCTTCGCTTAGAATCGTTCCCCGCGCAAAACCGTCCACTGTACTCAGCGTGTCGAAAGTTATGAAGCACAACATCCTCAGATTGTAAGACCAGCAGTAATAGAATATGGCCTTCGGTACGGTTCACGAGTGTGAAATGTATCTTGGGTGTCGGGTTCGTAGCGGCCAGGCAGTCTATCAGGGGTAAAAACATTAGCCAGTCCAGGAGAAGTAAGAATCTGAACTTCATGCGCTCAATCACACCCACATTGACAAAGCATCTTTGCTTTACCAGGTTTTAATTCAAAGACGCTCTCCTGACTATTCACCGAATATTTTAAGGTAAGAGTTGAGTTATCGGAGGATAAATCACCGATTATCTCGATTGGAACATTAGAGAAGCCCGCTCCGGTGAAGGAGTGGTAGCTCCCTTTCACTTTGAACGATTTGTTTTCATCTAAGCTCAGCGAGGGAAGTAAGGCATATTCACAACATATGCCGGTGAGGCGGTACGCTCCCTCGAAAGGTGCCAATTCCACGCAATTGTAAGACCATATAACCGCTGGAAGCGGGTCTTTTTCTTTATTTGCGCAGCTTGATAGCGTAAAAAAAGCCAGCCCAATACAAAATATGGTGTTTTTCATGGGTTCAATAAACTGTTTAAAGCGTTCGAATAGACTTACTATTTTTTCCTCCGATAGGTAGAGGAGGCTCCATTGACAGCCGTTCCGTAGTCAAGAATCATCTCTTCGTCGCAAACAAACAGAATGGATTTCCCTAGTCTGAGAAAGGGAATGTCAACTTGCATACTATCTTTCACGATTATTTGCGGCAGTTTTGAAAGTCAATATTTGATCGGAAGGCCCTGGCGGTTTACCAAGCCCAGCGGTGAGCTTGAACAGCTGCCAGGTACCTATAATTTTTTCAGCCGCCGCTTCAGGACTTTTTTCGTAACCCTGACTTGCGTTACAGTTTGGAATTAAAATGTTTTCAACCTCTTTTTTACAGCCGATTGCCAGAAAAAGCAGCAATGCCAGAATAGTTGATTTTAACATAGTCCGATTATTTTGACTGTTTTCAACTCAGACCTATTCGAGGCAAAAAAGGTTGGAACCGCCCCAAAATACTTACTACTCCACCAACATCTTCTCAAAATACGCCTTCACTTTCTTCGCTTTATCCGGCCCGACGATCTCAGCGATTTGTTCGGGTGTACTTTCGCGGATGGCTTTGATGCCCTTGAAGTGTTTAAGGAGTACCGAGGCCGTTTTCTTGCCAATACCGTCCACGTTTTCGAGCTCACTGACCAGGCTGCCCCGGCTGCGCTTGTCGCGGTGGTAAGTGATGGCAAAGCGGTGGGCCTCGTCGCGGATTTGCTGAATGAGTTTCAAAGATTCCGATTTTTTGTCGATGTAGAGCGGCAGCGAGTCACCGGGAAAGTAGATTTCTTCCAGCCGCTTGGCGATGCCGATGATGGGTACTTTGCCGTAGATTCCTAGTTCTTTCAACGCATCACAGGCCGCGCTGAGCTGCCCCTTGCCGCCGTCGACCACGATGAGGTCGGGCAGCGGCGATTCTTCGTTGAGCAAGCGAGCGTAGCGTCGGCCCACCACCTCGTTCATGGAAGCGAAGTCGTTGGCCCCCACGACGGTTTTGATGGTGTAGTGGCGGTAGTCTTTTTTGGACGGCTTAGCGTCTTTAAAACACACCATCGCCGCCACGGGGTTAGTCCCCTGAATGTTGGAGTTATCGAAGCACTCGATGTGCCGGGGAAGGGTTTTAAGTTGCAGGTCGGCTTTAAGCTTGATGAGGACACGGTCTTTTTTGGACGTAGCGGCCGAGTTTTCCACGGCGCGGCGCTCGGCCTTTTCACGACGGAAAAACAGCACGTTCTTCATCGACATATCCAGCAGTTTCTTCTTGTCGCCAATCTGTGGCACCACGATGTCGAGCTTCATGTCCAGCTCGGGCGTAATATTCGAGATTAACTCTTTGGCCTCGTCGCCGTAGGTTTCGCGCATTTCCACGATCAGCATGGCTAAAATGTCCGCGTCGGTTTCTTCCAGCTTTTTCTTGATGTCGAACGTCTGCGTCGCGACCACATACCCGTTCTTTACCTTCATAAAATTGAGGTAAGCGGCTTCTTCATCCGATACGACGGTGAGCACGTCGATGGTACCCACACGCGGATTCACGACGGTAGCTTTATTCTGGAAATTATTGAGCAGCACTATTTTTGATTTCCACTCGTGGGCCTGCTCAAAAGCCATCTTCTCAGCGGTTTCCAGCATCTGCTCCTTAAAGTACTGCTGCGGAACTGAAAGATCTCCCTTCAGAATGTGATTGACTTGCTCGATTTCAGCGTCGTACTCGGCTTCGGGTTGACGGCCTTCGCACGGGCCTTTGCAGTTGCCAAGGTGAAATTCGAGACATACCTTGAACTTCCCCGCCTCGATGTTTTCCTGCGTCAGATTCAGGTGACAGGAGCGGATCGTGTAGAGTTCCTTGAACATGTCGAGCAGCGCGTACATGGCGCGGCTGTTGGCAAACGGCCCGAAGTAGGTACCCGTTTTGCGATCGACGCGCCGCACGGTGATGACGCGCGGAAAGGGCTCGTTGGTAATGCAAATAAAAGGGTACGTCTTGTCGTCGCGCAGCAGAATATTGAACTTTGGCTGGAAGCGCTTGATAAGCTGATTTTCGAGCAGCAGCGCATCCCATTCGGTGGGCACGATCGTAAATTCGAGTCGACGGATTTGGCTCACCAATCGCTTGGTTTTGCGATCGTGCTGGTTGGAATTGGAAAAATAGCTGCCTACGCGGTTGCGCAAATCCTTGGCTTTTCCAACATAAATCACTTCGTCCCGGTCGTCGAAATAACGGTACACGCCCGGTTCATGCGGTACGCGGGCAAGCTCGGCTTTAGAATCGAATTTGGGCACTTGTCTTAGTGGACAGTTGATAGTTGAGAGTGGACAGCGCTGGTTCTCAGCATTCCTATTTAAGCAACAAATGCTTTCCTCATCTACCAAAAAACAACCGTACCAGGTGAAAGGTTGCTTGTTCTGTCAAGGAAAATGCTTCCTTTTGAGCAATTTCGAGGGACGTGGGGCGATCGATAATAGAAGCGGCGTAAACAATGCCCGTCTTTTTCAATTCTTGCGGCAAAAGCGCTAACGTACCACAGAGCGCGGCTACGGGCACCTTGTATCGGGTGCCGAGTTGGGCCACGCGGAGTACGAGTTTACCGCTCAAAGTTTGGCTGTCAATTTTGCCTTCGCCGGTAATGACGAGATCGGCGTGGCGGATGTGTTTTTCGAGTTGGATTTGTCTAAAAACGATCTCAGTCCCGGCTTCAAGCGTGGCGTTCAGGAACCACAGGGCCCCGGCCCCGGTACCGCCCGCTGCCCCTGCACCCGGCTGCTCACTGATGTCGATACCAAATGCGGCGGAGGCTACTTCCGCCAGATTCCGTAAGCCCAGGTCCAGCAGTTCCACCTGCCGGGGCGTAGCGCCTTTTTGTGGACCGTACACGTGAGCCGCGCCCGTTGGGCCGTAGAGCGGGTTGGTTACGTCGCAGGCAACGGTGATTTCGGTGGCGGCTAATTTGGGATGTACCTGCGCCATGTCGATGGAACGGATGCGTGTAAGGTTACCGCCGCTGGGGCTGAGTTCTTTTTTGTTTTTATCCAAAAAACGAAAACCCAGCGCTGCCGCTATCCCGGTGCCGCCGTCGCTACTCGCACTTCCGCCAATGCCCAGGATCACATGCGAAACGCTATGCTCCAATGCGTCAACGATCAGTTGACCGGTTCCGTAGGACGAAGCTTGCAGCGGATCACGCTCATCGGCTGTCAACAACCCGAGGCCCGAAGCCGCCGCCATCTCGATAAATGCAGTTTTATTATCGGGCGAAATTCCGTAAACCGCCTCGATTGGGCGACCCAAAGGATCAAGTACCGAGGCCAAAATGAACGACCCGCCCGCCTGCCGCGTCAGTGTCGCCGCAGTACCCTCTCCTCCATCCGCCAGTGGCACGGACACGATTTCAGCTTCCGGGAAAGCCAGCCGCACACCCGCTGCCATCGCCGCGCAGACTTCATCTGCTTCTAGCGAACCACGGAATTTATCGGGAGCCAAGACAATATTCAATTTTGATTGATTCTTGAAGAGGAGGATGGAAAGAAGGCTTGCGAAAACCTTCTCCCTTCATCCTTTCCTCGCCACGGGGCGCCCCGCATTAATCCTTTTTTTAAAACAATACCCCTTCATCATCGGACACCGATGGCGGCGTGTACATGCTGGAACTATCGGTGTAGACGCCACCGCAGTCTAAGGTAAAGTTGGCGGGTTTTTCGAATTTTGATTTGCGGTATTGCAGCAGCGTTTGGTCGGCGTAGACTTTCTGCATGTACAATCCCCAGGCGGGCAGCGCGATGCGCCCGCCTTGCCCCAAAGCAATGGTACGGAAGTGCGTGCTGCGGTCTTCGCCCCCTACCCAGACCCCGGTGACTAGGTTGGGCGTCATGCCCATGAACCAGCCGTCGGAGAAGTTGGAGGTAGTGCCGGTTTTGGCCGCAATTTCGTTGCCTTCAGTCACGCCGTAGCTGCGCAGCCGACCGGCCGTTCCGCCTGGATCTTCCACGGCGCCACGCATGAGGTAGATCATGTTGTAGGCCATATTTTCGCTCAGTTCCTGGTTGACTTTCGGGAAAAATTCCTGCAAAAGATTACCATAGCGGTCTTCGATGCGCAGTAGCGTCATTGGGTCGGTGCGGTGGCCGCTGTTGACAAAGGAACAATAAGCCCCCACCATCTCGTAAACTGAAACATCGCTGACGCCCAGGCAGAGCGCGGGTTTGGCGTCGAGCTCGCTGGTGATGCCCAGCTTGTGGGCATATTCCACGACGGTAGCAGGTTTGACTTGCTTCATGAGGTAGGCACTCACCGAGTTGACGGATTTTCCGATCGCCTGCCGCAACGTTAGCGACTGGTAGGAATAGCGGCCGTTAGCGTTTTTGGGCGTCCAGCCGCCGGGCACGCCGTCGGCAAGGGTGAAGGTTACCGGACGGTCAATTACGCGGTCGCAAGGCGTGAGGAAGTCGCGGTCCAGCGCCGATACATACACGAATGGCTTAAAAGTCGAGCCCGGCTGCCGGGTACCCTGCCGCACGTGGTCGTATTTGAAGTACTTAAAATTAATCCCTCCCACCCAGGCCTTCACGTGGCCGTTGCGCGGGTCCATCGACATCATGCCGGTGCGCAGGAAGTGCTTGTAGTACTTGATGGAGTCGATCGGGCTCATGGTCATTTGCTTCTCGCCCTCCCAATCGAATACTTTCATTTTGTAAGGCTTGCGCATAATTTTCCAAGCCTCTTCTTCTCCCAAATCCTTTTTTAAATTGCGGAAGCGAGGCGATACCCGCACGGCGCGATCCATAAAATTTTTGATTTCCTTGCCGTCCGCATCGATCCAGGGATTGCGGCCCTTCCAGTGCTCGAAGAACAGCTTCTGCTGCATCTTCATGTGCTCTTCCATCGCCGCCTCGGCGTAATTTTGCATTCGCGAATCGATGGTAGTATAAATGCGCAATCCGCTGGTATAGAGATCGTAATCAGACCCGTTGTCGTCATTATATTGCTCCACCCAGTTTTTCAAAAAACTTTTCATCGACTCGCGAAAGTAGGGCGCAGGGCCGGTGTTGTGGCTTTCAATGGTAAACTTCATCCCCAAGGGCTTCTCCCGATTTTTTTCGTAAACATCGGCGCTCACAAACCCGTACTTGTTCATCTGGCCCAAAACCGTGTTGCGGCGGTTCAGCGCGTTGGTCGGAAAGCGGTGCGGATTGTAGAGCGAGGGGTTTTGCAACATCCCCACCAGCAGGGCAGCTTCGTTGACGTCGAGATTCCAGGCATCTTTGTTGAAGTAGGTCCGCGCAGCCACCTTAACGCCATAGGTATTGTTGCCAAAGGACACCGTGTTGAGGTACATCATCAGGATTTCGCGCTTGGTATACTTCCTTTCCAGCGTTACGGCCAATACCCATTCTTTGGTTTTTTCGATGATGGTCCGGACTACGGGTACCTGCCCCAAAATGCCCCGGTAGCGTTCCGAGCGGGTTTCGAACAGGTTTTTGGCCACTTGCTGTGTCAGGGTACTACCACCACCCGAACCGGAGTTGCCGGTCAGGATACCTTTGGCTACCCGGAACAGGGAGCGCAGGTCGATACCCGAGTGCTTTACGAAACGGGCATCCTCGGTCGCCAATAGCGCCTCGATAAGGTTGGGCGACACTTGGTCGAACTCGACGGGAGCGCGGTTCTCGAAAAAGTACTTGCCCAGCGATTTGCCGTCTTCCGAAATCAGTTCGGAGGCCAGCTCACTCTTGGGATTTTCCAGTGTTTTCAAATCGGGCATCGGCCCGAAAAGGTAGAAGAAGTTAAAGTTGACCGCTACAATATAGAGTACGAAAGAAAGCAGCCCGATCGCGGCAAAGCGCCAAAGCCGCACAATCGACTTTTTGTATTTACCAGATTTCAATTCAAGCATTTATGGAATTTATAAGTTAGAGAGTGTATGAGTTTAAAGTACTGGGTACTGAATAAAAAGTTCGTGGCAATGGAATATCGTCCGGCGTAGAACGCACCACTCTGTGCCTCTGGAGGGCAGCGGCCGACCGTCTCAGTTCCTTTGTGCCGTACAAAAAACAAAGATACGGTTTTTGCATAAGGCACCATTACCTACGGATGGAGGCGCGGCCGGTGATTTCGAGCATTTCCTGGACCCGAGGAAGGAGGGCGCTTTCGGGGTAAAGGCGGATGAACTCATTGATGGCTTGCAGGTAGGCATCGCGGCCATCGACTTTGCCGACCAGAAATATCCTGAGTAAAGCGAAGCGGTCGGCCATGGCGCTTTCGCGGTAAACGGCCAGGGCATTGTCTACCTGCGCCAGGGCCTCAGTATAATTTCCGGCCGCGTAGAGACCGTAGAGGCGGTCGTAGGTTTTGGCGGGTGAGCCATCGGCCGGGGCGGTGCCGTTACTTTGGCGGGCGATTTGAGCCTGATTTAAGAGTTTGGCGTAAGACGAGTTCGGAAATTCGGTCAGAAGTTTTTCCTTCCATACCACCCGATTTTTGTCGTCCTCCAGGGAGGAAAGATAAATCAGATAATAAATTTCCTCGCGGTAGGTCGTCTTGGGGAAATCTTTCAAGAGCCTGGTGAAAGTGGTTACGGCTTTGGCGGGCTCTTTGAGGTCAAAGCGGTATATCTTGCCCAGCTTGTAGAGCGCGTCTTCCTCACGACGCTGAGATGCGGCGAAATCCGCCCCGCTGATTGGCACGTTCTTGCGTAATTCGTCACGACGCGCGTTCCAGACTTCGGATCCTTTGACCATTGCCAGTTCGGCAGGCAATCCTGGTGCTCCGCCCGGTGGCGTGGCGGTGGCGTTGATTTGCGCATTGGCCGGGCCACTACCGAGCGCTGTGGCCGTGGCGTTATTGTCGAGCACATTGGCTTCCTTGCTGCTACGCCGCCAGTTGTCTTCCAATACCCGATTGCCGTACAAGCGCCGGAATTCGGTCTTGCCCTGGGCCACGAGTTGCGGATCATAAAGTTCCCAGCGCCGATCGTTGCCCGAGAGGAAAGGCGTTCCCACATCACCGGCCGACGGGCGGTTGGAGGCTTCCAAAGCCAACTGCGCCTGCTTCAACAGGAATTCTTTTTCGGCTACTTCTCCCTCAATAATGGCGTCGAGCTTGCGGTCGAGCGCGGCAGGAGCCATCTGGGCCAGCATCTGCAGGCTGTCTTCGGTCCGGACGATAACGCTTTGGGTTACGAATTCGTCCAGCGCTTTTTTACGGTCAGTTACCGTTTTGTACTGCTCGGCCTGTGGTGGCAGCGTCACCAATGCACTGTCGTAGTAAGCTTTAGCCGCCTCGTAATTTTCAAGACGGTCGTAATTGACGCGGGCCAGTTCCAGGTAGGTATAGGGAACCCGCTCGGTGTTGGCCCCGCTGGCCTGTACCGACTGGCGCAGGAACTTGATCGCATCCGGGTAGCGGCCCCGTCGCTCGGCCAGTAGCCCCATGGTGTAGTAAATCTGGTCGCGTAGGTCGGTATTTTTGCGGTCGCGCAGCATCTTGTCGAAGCCCACGCCCGTCAAATCGACATTGGGATTGAGCAGCACCCGGTTTTGCAGCGAGTTCATGCCGGCATAAAATGACAAATCATAGCTCGGCCGGTTTTTGCCGACTTTGCGATAACTTCCTTCCGCCAGCGCATACTGTTCGAGGCGGTCGTAGAGTTGGCCGGCCACAAAATACAGCCGCGCTTTTTCGGGACCTTTTTTTAATAAAGGAAGCGCCTGTTCCAGAATGGCAACAGCCGTCAGGTTTTCCCCCTTTTCCTGGTGAACATAAGCTTTGGCTAGGTAAAAATCGCGGGTAGCCTCTTTATTGAGCGGCTGCTGGCTCAGGTACTCGGCCACGTTGAGCGCATTGGAGTAATCCTTCTTTGAAGTGTAGGCGCGCATGAGCCAGATCAGCGCCTTGTTTTTGTCGTCCTCATCGCGGCCATTGGTGAACACATAGCGGAGCGCTTCTACTCCGTCATCGTACTGGCCGAGGTACAGCCGGTTCTTGCCAATCAACGTATAGCTGTCATCCAGCCATTTGCTGTTTTGGTGGCGCTCGGCTACAATGGAAGCTTTTTTAATAGCATTATCAAGTTGCGCCTGCACGCTTTGCCCCAAGGTAGAATCGAGCGGCATCAGGATCGGCAGTAATTGGCTGTAGTCGTCGCGATACGCTTTCTGCATGGCGCGCTCAGCCAGTTCGGTTTCGGAGCGGGCTATGTAGTAAGCATTGTATTTGGCCGTGAGGTTGTTGAACGCCACGCTGCCGGGATTGCTACTGTATTGCGAGCAACCCACCAATACCACGATCAGCAGACCGAAAAGTCCGCTGCGAATCAAGTAGGATTGGCGTGTGTACGACACAAAAGAGGGTATCTTTGGCAAAAGCAAAGTTCAATTTTAGTGATAAAACGTTAAAGATGCGATATGTTGTGCTTTTCTCCCTTCCTGCATGAATAATAACTACGCCAAATTCTCCGCGCTGGCATTTCAGATGCTCGGTACGATCCTTATTTTTACCTATGGCGGCTATAAACTGGACGAATGGCAGCAAAACAAGATTCCCGTCTGGACGCTGGTACTGTCACTGCTGTCGATTGCAGGTTCGCTGTATTTGTTCATTCGGTCGGTAACCAAGGAGTGAGTGGGATCCAGTTCCATTTGACATTGGTTGCCTGATAGCCACGAAAGTAAGCCTCGTTTCGGGCATTCGCAAAAAGCCCTTACCTTTGCCGCTTCAAAAGCGCGCCCGCCATGATCCCCAGCCTCGTCCTGACTTTTACTTTGGGAATTGCATTTTTTTTAGCTTCACCTTTAGGCTATGGTGCCTGGATACCCGCACAATGGCCCTACATGCTGCTGTTTTTTTTGGCCGTATCATACCTCATTCACCGGCTCATGGCCTTCGGATTTCGCAACAAGCGCGAAAAGTTCGTAGAGTTCTACCTGTCGACGGTAGTAATGCGTTTGGTGCTTTGCATCGTATTCGTGGGCGTCAACCTATACCTTGGGGTCGAGAACGCGCCGGTGTTTGTGGCGCACTTTTTCGGGATGTATTTCTTGTACACGATTTTTGAAATTCGCGGTTTGTATCGTACCTTGCGCCGCGATTCGCAATAACCGCGCACTTTACTATTTTATGTCAACACAACTGCATCGTTTTCTTTCTTTTGCCTTCGTAGCGGCGCTCTTGATTTCCAATCCGTTATCTACTTTTGCCCAAACGGACGACGCCCACAATTCCATTATTCAGGACCTCAACCAAGCCGAGGACGAGGTGGAGCATCGCCTCGCCGGGAAGGAGGATGACTTCAATATTGGCGACATGATTATGCACCACATTGCCGACTCCCACGAGTGGGAATTTGCCCATGGCATTGTGCTACCGCTGCCCGTGATCCTGTACTCCCCCGATCGCGGTCTGGAAGCGTTCATGTCTTCCAGGTTTCACAACAATAACCACGAGTACCAGGGCTATCACCTCACCCACGGCGACAGCGAGAAGATCGTTCCCGCCGATGCGTCGCGGACAATCTATGATTTGTCTATTACCAAGAATGTGGCGTCAATGCTTCTCAGTGCGATCCTACTGCTGGTGATTTTCGGTAGCGTTGCCAGCGCTTACACACACCGTAAGGGAAAGGCCCCGCGGGGATTCCAGTCAGCGATGGAGGTTCTTATTCTGTTCATCCGCGACGAGGTGGTGAAGCCCAATATCGGGCCCAACTACCAGAAGTACCTGCCGT
>JBBSSJ010000011.1:0-36039 GCA_038242095.1 Cytophagales bacterium | reverse complement strand
CCAACGGGCGGGTTCTATACCGACGTCAAGACGCGTACCACTACCCTGGCAAACATCGTAAGTGCAGTGGATGGGGACAGTCTTTTTATAGGTTGTGGGTTGGGATTAAAGGAATGCTCGGCGGCCAAACCATGCCCGGTGCACGCCGAATTCGCTAAAATCCGCGATCGGTTGTCGGAGATGCTGCACGCCACCACGATCATGCAATTCAACGAGGAGTTGAATCTGGGATTGAGTTATATTAAGGAAAGATAGGTTTTTGAATGATGAATTAAGAGTGATGAATGATGAATGATTTTAAATTAAATAAAAGATATAAAGGTGTTATTATACTCAAACATTATTTCTTGAATTTCTAATTGTTGACTATCTATTGTCCACTGTCCACTGTCAGTGGACTCCAATAATTAAATGAACATCAAGTCACCCATCGTTGTCGTCTGCACCTTTCTTTGGATTGGGTTTGTCGTGGCCATCAGCTTTTTGGAAGCACCGTTGAAATTTCAGGCACCGGATATTACGCTGGCCCTAGGGTTGGGCATTGGCCGGCTGGTCTTTGCCGCCCTCAATAAAGTGGAGTGGGTTTTTGCGCTGGCTATTGTCTCTTCCCTTTTCCGGCAGCGGGATATATCGTGGAAGCCGAACTTACTGGGTCAAACTATTCCATAAACCCGTTGCTAAATTTGAATTATTAACCCAACAAATAAAACAAACTATTTGATTATGAAAACTTTAAAAGAAAGAACCGTGGGATCCATCGTGGCTAAAAACTGGCGTACCGCCTCCGTGTTTCAGCAACATAACATCGACTTCTGCTGCAAGGGTAATATTCCGCTGAGTGACGCCTGCACGGCAGCCCATCTCGATTCCAACCAAATCAGCGACGAAATCACCGCTATTCTGGAAGCGGACGCTAAGCCCGAAGTCGATTACGCCGCCTGGCCCCTCGACCAACTGGCCGAATACATCGAAACCCGGCACCACGGGTACGTGACGGCCAAAATGCCCGAACTGGCGGCCTACCTGGATAAACTCTGCGTCGTCCACGGCGGACGTCATCCCGAGTTGCTGGAAATCCGGGAATTGTTCGCGCAGTCGGTAGGTGAACTGACTACCCACATGAAAAAAGAAGAATTAATGCTGTTTCCTTTTATCAAGAAAATGGCAAAAGCGCAACGCGAAAACCGGGAAATCACCGCGCCCATGTACGGCACCGTACAAAACCCCATCGCGGTGATGATGCATGAGCATACCGATGAAGGCGACCGCTTCACCAAAATCGCCGAACTAACCAACCATTACACCGTTCCGGCGGATGGCTGCACGACCTACCGGGTAGCTTACAACCTCTTGCAGGAATTCGAGCAGGACTTGCACAAACACATCCACCTGGAAAACAACATTCTTTTCCCGGGAGCTATCGAACTGGAAAAAGAGTTGGCCCCAGCGGCTTCGGAAGTCGTTTGGGCCAAGTGTAAAGTGTAATTCTTATATTTATCGTTCAATCAACGCTGTCGGGATTTTTACCCCTGACAGCGTTTGGCTATGTAAATAAAACCCAATGACCACGCGGACTTTCTTCCGGGCCACCATTCATCTACCAATATGGGTATTGTCCTTTTTGGTAGTCGCTTGTGGAAATGGGGAAAAGCCAACCGAAAAGAAACCAGAGAAGATCGTTGAAACGCTGGCCGACTTGGGGGCTTTACCGCTGGAGGTCACGCATCCGGCGGACAATCCGACAAGCCTGGAAAAAGTGGCGTTGGGCCAACTGCTTTTTTACGATCCCATCTTGTCAGGCAATAAGGACGTGGCCTGCGCGACTTGCCACCAGCCGGAATTTAATTACGCCGAGTTCATGGAAACGTCCATTGGCGTCAACGGCATGGGAAATGCCAGTAAGCGGCAGTTTTTAGCGCCAAATAACATCCCGTTCACCAAGCGCAATTCGCAAAGTTTGCTAAATACGGCCTTCAACGGAATCACTAACCATGCACCCTACCACGCCGAGTCGGCCCCGATGTTTTGGGATTTACGGGCCAAAGGATTGGAGGAACAGGCACTGATACCCATCGCGACCCTGGAAGAAATGCGCGGCCACGGCCAGACCGAAAAAAATATTCTGACGGAAGTAGTGGACAGAATTAGGCGAATTCCCGAATACCAGCTACGTTTCGCGGCGGTTTTCGCCGGAGAACCGGATCCCGTCAACGAAAAAAATCTCGGTAAGGCCATCGCCACTTATGAACGAACGCTCATTGCCAACAACTCCCGTTTCGATCAGTACATGCGCGGCGACAGCAATGCGATTTCATTGAGTGAAAAAGACGGTTTAAATTTATTCCTGAAAACGGGCTGCGCCAAATGCCACAACGGCCCCATGCTTTCCGACTATAAACTCCACACGCTGGGCGTTCCGGATTCCAAAAATCGGCAGGAGTCTGACGCTGGTCCCAATGGCGACTACGCGTTCCGCACACCCAGTCTGCGCAATCTGCGTTATACGGCACCCTACATGCACAGCGGCAAGTTCTCTACCCTGGAACGGGTGCTGCAGTTTTACGAAGACATTTCGGGGGGCAAGAACCCCAACTCCAAAGTAAGGCCGGAACAAATAGACACGCTCGCCACGCAGATGAATGTTAACTTCAAAGACATCTCCCGCATTGTGGAATTTTTAAATACGCTGAATGATGGTGACTTCGACAAAGCCGTGCCGGAAAAAGTGCCCAGTGGCCTGAAAGTGAAGGGAAACCTGGATTGAAAGCCGGAATAAGGCAAATCAGGTTTGAGAATGGCACGTAATTTTTAACTGTCCCTAATATTTACCAATTATTCAACAGTCAAGATAATGGAAAACACCCTGAATAAACTGAAAGTGGCTATCCTCGTAACCGATGGTTTCGAGCAGGTAGAACTGACCAAACCCCGCGAAATGCTGGACGCCCAGGGAGCGACGACCCATGTCATTTCTCCCAAAAAAGACGAAGTAAAAGCCTGGAACACTGAAGACTGGGGCATAACCGTCAAAGTGGATGTGCCACTGGACAATGCCCGCCCCGAATACTACGACGCTCTATTGCTGCCTGGCGGCGTGATGAATCCTGATTCTCTGCGCACTAGTAAAGATGCGGTGGCTTTCGTAAAAGCCTTCTTCGACGCCGGAAAGCCCGTAGCCTCCATCTGCCACGGCCCGCAAATGTTGATCGAGGCCGGGGTAGTCGACGGTCGCAAGCTTACCTCCTATCCTTCGCTGCAGACCGACCTGAAGAACGCCGGGGCAGATTGGGTAGACGAAGAGGTCGTTTCGAGCGATGGTCTGGTCACGAGCCGCAAGCCCGATGACATCCCGGCTTTCAACCAGGCGATGGTTGAGCTATTTAGCGAACAGTCGGTTAAAGCTTGATAGCTCTAATGCTTTAAATATAAGCACCTAGCATCTTGTCTGTACTGATACCTATGAAAAAGGCAATGCCCAAACGGACATTGCCTTTTTCATTTTCATAAGCCTCAAATATCCAAGCTTTGCAGCAGCCTGAGTGTGCTCATCCGCCGAATCCTCAACTAGTTTGTATATTTGTCCTGATCCAATTAAAAATCAACCTTTTGCACAACCCGCTAACAATGAAAATCAAACACTTTCCTCTTTTTTTCAAAAAGAACATCACGCCCTTAGCCATAAGTCTAGCAGCATTGCTCGCTGTCTCCTTCATTGGACCTGAGCCTACTGACGATGGTTCCGGTCAAGCACTCGCGTTGAAGATGGACACCGTCGTGACGGGCTTGAAAACGCCCTGGGCTACGGCTATCCTGCCCAACGGCGACATGCTCGTAACCGAGCGCGGCGGCACGTTGCGGCTGGTTCATAACGGGCAACTCGATCCTACGCCCATCAAGGACGTACCGGAAGTATCTGCCAAAGGACAAGGCGGCTTACTGGATGTGGTGCTGCACCCGGATTACGCCCAAAACGGCTGGCTCTACATTACCTATGCCTCACCAAAAGCACCCGGCGAAGCGGGTGACGACGGCGGAGCCAATACCGCGCTGATGCGCGCCCGGTTAAAAGACCATACGCTGGTCGATAAAAAAGTGATTTTTAAAGCCACACCCAATGTAAAGTCTAATCCCCACTTCGGCGGCAGGGTGGTATTTGACAAGGCTGGCTACTTGTACCTGAGTCTTGGCGAACGCGGCCAAAAGGAGAAGGCCCAGGATCCCACCAACCACCAGGGAACAGTCGTGCGGCTGATGGACGACGGTGGCATTCCCAAAGACAACCCGTTTGTAAGTAACAAGCAAGGCCTACCTCAGATTTATTCCTACGGCCACCGCAATCCGCAGGGCCTGGCGCTTAACCCGGAGACGGGCGACATTTGGGAGCACGAGCACGGCCCACAGGGCGGCGACGAGGTTAATATCGTCAAGAAGGGCGCTAACTTCGGGTGGCCTGCCATCACGTTTGGCATCGACTACGACAATAGCATTATTTCGGAAGATACCGCCCGCGCGGGTATGGAGCAACCCGTCATTTATTGGCGTCCGTCGATTGCGCCTTGCGGGATGGCCTTTGTCAACAGCACTAAGTTTCCTGACTGGAAAGGCGATCTGTTAGTAGGTTCATTAAAGTTCAACTACGTGATGCACTGCACGGTAAAGGGTGATAAAATCACCAAACAGGAAAAAATTCTCGAAGGCATTGGCCGCGTCCGCGACATCCGGCAGGGCGCCGATGGCAACATCTATGTCGTTGCCGAAAATACGGGGACCGTCTTTCGGGTAAGTCCGATGTAATTTTTCAGGTTAGAAAAATTCCTTAACGGACTAGCGGTGACAGCACCGCTAGTCTGTTTTTTCTTTACTTTCCTTATCAAAAATCTCGACCCATTTTTTGAACCGCTCGTACACGCCTTCGTAGGCTTTGCAATTGGCAGCGATAGGTTTAAAAATATGACCAACTTGGGTAAAATCTTTGGCATCGGCGTATGTATCGATTCGGCCCAGTGCTTTCAGTCCCATTAAAGCCGCACCGACCGACCCCGTCTCGACGGTGTCGTTTAGGTTAACCGTGATACCAAAAATATCGGCCAGCATCTGCACCCACACCTTACTTTTGGCAAAACCACCGTTGGCGTAGATTACTTTCACATCCTGATTTTCCAGCAGAACTTTACCGATACTGAGCATATTGAGCAGCGTGCCTTCCATCACGGCCCGCACAAGGTGCGTGGGCGTGTGGTGAATGTCCAGCCCAACAAAGCCCCCCCGCACGGCCGAGTTCCAGAGCGGTGCGCGCTCTCCCAGCAAGAACGGCAAACACAGGAGCCCATCGGTGCCGGGGTCGATGTCATTGGCTTCGTCGAATAAATCCTCGTAGGCTATCGTGTCGAAAAAATGATCTTTCAGCCACTCGAAAATCACCGCTCCGTTGTTAGTCGCCCCGCCAATGACGTAGGTATCTTTGTCCAGGATATAGCAAAAAGTCCGCATCTCAGGGTCGACGTAAGCCTCCGGCGCGCTGACTCGAACCGCACCACTCGTACCCACTGTTACTGCCATCGTGCCTGGCACAATGGCGCCGCTGCCCAGATTGGCCAGACACCCATCGCTCGCTCCCATGACCAAGGGCGTGTCGGCGGGAAGGCCCAACACGTTATCGGCCGGGAGTTTTTCGGTGTGGTAAGTTGAAACTGGTTCTGAGAAGCGTTCGGCGGTGAGATCCAGGTACTTTAAAGTGTAGTCATCCCAGGCGAATTTTTCAATATTGAACAGCCCCGTCGCCGACGCGATCGAAAAGTCGATCAGGTACTTGCCCGTCATTTTAAAGATAATGTACTCTTTGATCCCCACGAATTTAGCCGTCTTTTTAAATAGCTTGGGGTCGTTTTCCTTCATCCACAAAAGCTTACAAAGCGGACTCATCGCGTGGATGGGCGTGCCATTAGTTTTATACATCTTCCGGCCTTCGGGCGTTTGGCGCAAAGCTTCGGCGAGTTCGGCGCTGCGGTTGTCGGCCCAAATAATGGAGTTACTGAGGGGCTTGCCATCGGCATCGAGCGCGATTACGCTGTGCATGGCCGCGCTGAACGAAACGCCCAACGCCTCGCCCTGCATTCGGCATTTCTTGACAACAGCCTGAATGCAGTACTCTACCGCCCGCACGATTTCCTCGGGGTCTTGCTCGCTCCAGCCCGGTTGCGGATGCTGCATGGGATATTCCTCGCTGTGGTCGGCCAGAATTTCGCCTTTTAAGTTGAATGCAACCGCTTTAATGTTAGTCGTGCCCAGATCAGCACCGATGATATAAGCCATTTTTTGAATGATGAATTATGAATTATGAGTTATGAGAGCGTTCTTGCATAGAAAGCTTCAATGACAATATGTTGACGGCAATACGGGATAGTTGACTTTTCAAAAATAGAAAAGCTGGATTGTAAGAATAATGAAACTTACCAGCATTCCCCAAAAAATTCATAATTTATCACCGCAGGGGCGGACCCCTTATAATTCATCATTAGAAATCATGCAAATTGGAATGATCGGCCTTGGCAAGATGGGCTTCAATCTCGCACAGAACCTGAAAGACCACGGCCACGAAGTTATCGGCCACGACGTCAACAGTACCGTCGTCGACGAATTCGTCAAGATGGACGGTATTATGGGTGCCCACTCACTCGAAGAACTCACCCAAAAACTGACGGGTCGGCGTATCATTTGGCTGATGGTTCCGGCGGGCACTATCACCCAAAGCGTCATCGATCAATTGGTGCCGTTGCTACAGGAAAACGACATCATCATCGATGGAGGCAACTCCAATTTCAAAGACACCCTGATGCGCTACCAGAATCTTAAAGAGAAAGGCATTGACTTCCTTGATTGCGGCACAAGTGGCGGCATGGAAGGTGCCCGCCACGGCGCTTGCACCATGATTGGCGGCGAGGATCAGGTTTTCGCGCATTGTGAGCAGATTTTCAAGGATATTTCGGTTGACAAGGGCTATCTGCACACGGGCGAGCCCGGCAGCGGGCACTTTGTCAAGATGGTGCACAATGGCGTGGAATACGGCATGATGCAGTCCATCGCCGAGGGTTTCGAGGTATTGAGCAAATCCAATTTTACGCTCGATTATGAAAAGGTGGCCCGCGTGTGGGACAACGGCTCCGTAATTCGCAGCTGGCTAATGGAGCTCACCGAGCGCGCTTTCTCCAAAGACCCCTCGCTGGATGCTATCCGGGGCAAAATGTTCTCATCTGGTGAAGGAAAATGGACGCTCGAAACGGCGCTCGATCTTGGCGTACCAACCCCCGTGATTGCGTTGTCGCTGATGATGCGCTACCGCTCGATGGAGGACGACACCTTCTCAGGTAAAGTGGTGGCGGCCCTGCGCAATGAGTTCGGCGGGCACGCGGTGGAGAAAAAGTAAGTGCGGTTTGACCGCAATGGTACTTTTTTGTAGATTTGCCTTTGTTTTTATCCCGTAGCGACTAATTATCAATATCCTGTTTCCCATGGAAAACACATATCTCCAATCTGACGATCCTACCTCCGTTCAACAGGAAGTAGCCATCCACCACCACGAAGAAGCGCATGAGCCAGTCAACGGTGGCCTATCTAACGGGTTTTACGTTATTTCTTTTCTTATCCTTATGGCGATTCTGATTGCCTTTGGTGACATGCTCATCTTTATATTGGGCATATTGGGTATGATCGCATTTTACGCATCCTACTTCACCGGTCAGGATGAGCAGGAAGCGGCCCGGCATTGAGTTTAGAAAGTGAAGTATAGGTTGGCGATGCCCATCGCTGTGACCTTTTCTTCCTTCGGGGTCTTGTAATTGTACAAAGGGGACGTGTTGCAGCATTATGCAACACGTCCCCTTTCTCTTTTAAAGTACCCGATAGTGCCCTTGACAATATTTACGCTTACCGCGCAGAATAGTTTGGTGCCTCCTTCTGAATCATGATGTCGTGCGGGTGGCTTTCGCGAACGCCCGCACTGGTGATCTTGACAAACTTTGCATTTTGCAGCGTTGGGATATCAGCCGCGCCACAATACCCCATCCCCGCCTTTACTCCGCCGACCAGTTGGTAAAGAATTTCGGAGACCTTGCCCTTGAACGGTACCCGGCCCACAATACCTTCGGGGACCAATTTTTTGACGTCATCCTCGGCGTCCTGAAAATAGCGATCTTTTGAGCCGTCTTCCATCGCCTCGACTGAGCCCATGCCCCGGTAAGCTTTGAACTTCCGGCCTTCATAGATTACGATTTCACCGGGTGCCTCGTCGGTTCCCGCCAGCAGCGAGCCGATCATAATCGTGTCGGCCCCGCCAGCAAGTGCCTTCACGACATCGCCCGAATAGCGGATACCACCATCGGCGATCACAGGAACGCCCGTGCCTTTCAACGCCTCGGCGGCTTCCATTACGGCCGATAACTGGGGGACCCCGATGCCTGCAATGATGCGGGTAGTGCAAATACTGCCCGGCCCCACGCCCACTTTCACCGCATCGACCCCCGCAGCGGCCAAAGCGGTAGCCGCCTCTCCGGTGGCGATATTGCCCGCAATGAGGTCGAGTTTGGGAAATTTTTCTTTGATAGATTTGGCCGCTTCGATCACGCCACGGGAGTGGCCGTGGGCGGTATCGAGGCTCACCACATCGACGCCCGCCTTGAGCAGAGCTTCCACGCGCTGCATGAGGTCGGGCGTTACGCCGATCGCCGCTCCCACGCGCAGGCGACCGTATTCGTCTTTACAGGCATTGGGATGGGATTTTCTTTTCAGGATATCCTTATATGTAATCAGTCCCGTGAGACGGTACTTATCATCGACGATGGGTAGCTTTTCAATTTTGTATTCTTGCAAAATCGACTCGGCGTCGTCCAGAGACAGCCCTTCGGAAGCAGTAATAAGATTTTCGGTAGTCATGATTTCCGTGACCGGACGGTGCATATCCCGCTGAAAGCGCAGGTCACGGTTGGTCAGGATACCCACCAGTTTATTATTCTTGTCCACGACCGGAATGCCGCCGATCTTGAACTCGCGCATGATCTGCTGCGCGTCGCCGAGGTTGGCATCCTCCCGGAGCGTGATGGGGTCGATGATCATACCACTCTCGGATCGCTTCACCTTCCGTACCTGCTCGGCCTGGGCTTCCAGGCTCATGTTTTTGTGGATCATGCCGATACCTCCTTCCTGCGCCATCGCGATGGCCAGGTCGAACTCGGTCACGGTGTCCATAGCCGCCGAGATTAGTGGAATGTTCAATCGGATGTTACGGGTAAGCCAGGTGGTGGTGTTAGCGTCGCGCGGCAGAATCTCCGAATAGGCAGGCAACAGGAGGACGTCGTCGTAGGTGAGGGCCTCGTAAAGAATTTTGGATGGGTTGGTGCTCATGGGCAAATAATCGGTGGTTATTTGCGGGGCAAAATTAACTATAATTCTCTACGCCACCAACACCCGGACTTTCTTTATTCGCTTTTTATCAGCCGACTGGATCTTGAACGTCAAATCTTGGTAGGTTACCTCCTCCCCAGTGCGCGGCAATTGGGAAAACAGTTCGAGCAGTAGCCCGCCCAACGACTCACTCGCGCGGCGTACGTCTTCAAAATAATCGGTATCCAAATCCAGAATTTTGCAAAAATCATTAATCTGAACCTTTCCCTCAAAAATGAAAGTCTTCTCATCCACCTGCGTGTACTTAACCTCTTCGGCTTCGTCGTACTCGTCATTGATGTCGCCGAATATCTCCTCGATGATGTCCTCCAGCGTGATGAGGCCGTCCGTGCCGCCGTACTCATCGATTACGATCGCCATGTGGACACGGCGATTCTGAAATTCCTGCATCAAATCGTCCAGACGTTTGCTTTCGGGAATGAAGTAGGCTTGGCGGAGCAATTTTTGCCAGGCAAAATGCTCGTCGTGGTGCAGGTGTGGTAGTAAGTCCTTAACGTACAGAATTCCTTCTACTGAATCCAGCGTGTCGTCGTAGGCCGGAATCCGGGAATAGCCCGACTTATTGATCTTGTCCATCAATTCATGAAAATCGAGGGCCATGTTCACCGCTGTGATGTTGAGCCGGGGCTGCATGGCCTGCCGGGCGGTGGTCTGTCCGAAGGTAGCCAGACCGCGGAGCAAATCGCGCTCTTCCTCGTTTTCGGCGTAGGTATCCAGGTTTGCTGGCTTCCCGTGGCTCTCGTCGGGGAGCAGCACCCGCCACTTTTCGCCAAAAACGGTGAGCGCCCGCCCGACGGGTAGCAGCAGCCGCAACACAGGCTGTACCAGGAAATTTGACTTTTGGGTGAAACCCGCCGCATAGCGCCCGGCCAGGAAACGAAGCAATGCATCGGCCCACAGCCACACCACCAGCATAACCGCCGGTACCCAGGCGTAACGCGAAAATTGGGGATGGACCATCAATCGCCAGGACAATCCTGCGCCAACCACCAGCATCGCTAGCGTGACAAAGCGCTGTAGCAGCGAAAGGGTAAGTTTTTGGGGCGCATCAAGCAACGCAGGCTCGGTTGCGTTGCGACGCTCCCAAAACACTTCATTGGCCGACGTAACGGCATAAGCAGCCCGCAACGCGGAAAGTAGCAGCGCCAGCGCCAGCAGTAAAATCAACGCGATTACCTCGGCCAGATGGTTTTGAAGGGCGGCAATTCCCGGAGCCAGCATAATAAAGGCAGCCTTATTGAGGTACTTTGG
This sequence comes from Cytophagales bacterium, assembly GCA_038242095.1. Lineage (GTDB taxonomy): Bacteria > Bacteroidota > Bacteroidia > Cytophagales > Spirosomataceae > Persicitalea. The sequence goes on along the minus strand of JBBSSJ010000011.1, from coordinate 25,332 downwards.
CTGCACGTATTTTGGCTCCGGTCTCAGTCGGGAAGGATCGTCGCTTTCAGCTTCTTCTTTCAATTGCATCGGAGTAGTACTATAATATTTAAAACGGCAGGTCGTCATCATCGCTGCTGTCGGCTGCCATCGCGGGTGGAATCGGATCGGCAGCTCTTGACTCGACATTGGCGGAAGCACCCTGCGGCGTAGGCGTGCCTGACCCACCGGCTTGCGTGGGGGCAGCGGCGGGATGACTATTGCCTTCGTCACCGCCTGAGCTTTGTCCGGGACCACCCAACAGTTGCATATTGTTAGCCCTGATGGTAACCGACGAGCGCTGCTGTCCTTCCTTATCGGTCCAGTTTTCGGTCCGGATTTGTCCTTCGATGTATACCGAGTTGCCTTTTCTCAAATACTTTTCGGCTGTTTGCGCCATCTTGTTCCAGAGTTCGATTCGGTGCCACTCGGTGAGTTCGACGCGTTCGCCACTTTTATTGGTGTAAGATTCGGAGGTGGCAATATTGAATCGGGCGACACTCGAGCCGCCATCGAGGTAGCGGATCTCAGGATCGCTGCCCAGGTTGCCTATCAGAATTACTTTGTTTACGCTTCCAGCCATAGTTAGTTTATTTAACTAAAAATCTGTTCCTTGATGAAGTTATCGATCAAAATGGGTTTTGGCAAAGCTTCCACCTCGGCATCCGAGCGAAAAGCGTAATCCTCCGGTAATTCGACTATCGCCTCAGCGGCTAACGCGATGCGCCAAAATTTGACGTGAAGCCTTTGGTGCGTCAGCAAATGTACGTAGGTTTTTTGGGGAAGGCTGAGACGCCCCGCCTGCGCCCAAGACACAAACCCGTCTTCCGCCGCCAAATCGTCCGGACTTTCGGCTTCCTGAGTAGTCTCCACCAAAATAAAATCAAACAATCCTTTCCAGACGTCCTTACCGGTACGTTGCCGCATGGCTAATGCCCCGTCTTTTTCGAGTACTATATAGTTAAGGTAACGATGCCGGGCTTTGGCCTTTTTGGTTTTGACGGGCAGCAATGCCTGCGCGCCATGGGCAAAAGCGTAGCAGATGTCGTTGAAGGGACATAGCAGGCAGTCGGGCGCGACGGGCTGGCACTGGATTGCCCCAAACTCGATCATAGCCTGATTGAAGTTGGCGGCATCATCAGCCGGGATCAGTTGCCGGGCAAAATCCGTGAACGTCCGCTTGGCGGAGCTGCTCATGATGTTGGTCTTGATACCGAAGATTCGCGCCAGCACCCGGTACACATTGCCGTCTACCGCGGGCACGGCTTCGTCGAAAGCAAAGGAGGCGATGGCGGCAGCAGTATACTCGCCCACGCCTTTGAGTTTGATAAGTTGGTCGTAATGGTCTGGAAACACGCCTCCGAACTCCGACGCGACCTGCCGGGCGGTATAATGCATGTTGCGGGCCCGCGCGTAGTAGCCTAATCCTTGCCAAAGCCGTAACACGTCCTGCTCATCGGCGGCGGCAAGATCTTGCACGGTTGGATACTTTTCTACGAAGTTGAGATAATAAGGCATCCCTTGAATTACCCTCGTTTGTTGCAGGATTATTTCGGAAAGCCAAATTTTATACGGGTCTCGGGTGCGGCGCCAAGGCAAATCCCGATAGTGGCGGTGGTACCAAGCAATGAGTTTTTGGCTAAAATCCACTGGGATCGTGACCGATGTAGGATAGTTCAAACGTTTTAGTGACTGTTTTTTAACGGTTTATAGAAAAAATGAAGGCGAATGGCTTTTATGTTTTAGTAAAATTACGCTACCTTTGTACTCCCAAAAAAAGGAAGGGAAAATATTGTAAAACAAGCAATATCCACTTTAAGCAAACAAATACAGTGACTAAAGCAGACGTAATCGCTCAGATAGCTGAGAAAACAGGGGTAGAGAAAGCCGACGTGCAACATACCCTTGAGACATTTTTCACCGTGGTAAAGGACTCCCTAGCCGATGGCGAAAATCTTTATGTACGCGGCTTCGGCAGCTTCATTAACAAGAAGCGGGCGCGCAAAGTTGCCCGCAACATTTCCAAAAAAGAATCCATGATCATTGAGGAACACTACGTTCCCAGCTTCAAGCCTGCCAAGATTTTTGTTGAGCAGATCAAGAGCAGCGAAAACATTAAAGAAGCAGTCGAGAAGTAATAGTTGGTCTGGTAACAAGGCAGTTTTGTATTTGATATGAAAAAGACAATGATATTGGTATCTTTCCTGGCCGTTGCGCTCGTGGGTACTTTGTATAGTCTGCCTAAAACTGTTGTCAATACCAAAGATTTGGATCGGGGCGTTGCCAGCGCTCAAAAATCGGACGATCACGATGGAGAGGATCACGACGAGGCCGAACACGAGGGCGGAGAGCCAGCCGGAGCGCATGCTCCTACGGTACTAACTGCCGACCAGCGAGCCAAGATCGACCCGTTGCGTACCGAATACCAACAGGCAGCAGGCGGTGAGCAGACCAAAATGGCGATTTCACTCTCTGATGCCTTCGGACAATATCAAATGTTCGACAGTGCGGCATTTTACGCCGAGCGGGCCGCAGTTCTGACGCCCAATCTTGAAAATCACTTGCGGGCCGGCGACCGATATTATTCGGCTTACGGCTTTGCAACCGAAGAGAAGAAGGCCAGCAGGCTGGGTGAAAAAACCCGCACGTATTACCAAAAAGCGTTGGATCAAAACCCGGAGTTGCTGACGGCCAAAGCCAATATGGCGATGACGTACGTCAATACGCCGACGCCTATGTCGGGGATCATGATGTTGAGGGAAGTGCTGGATGCCGACCCAACCAACGAGCTGGCATTATTTAATCTGGGCATTCTTTCAATGCGCTCCAACCAGTATACCAAAGCGGTGGACCGGTTTCAGCAAATCTTGCAGGGCCACCCCAACAACACAAAAGCCCAGTTTTATTTAGGCGTTTGCCTAGTGGAGCTAGGTCGCAACGACGAAGCCAAAAAAGTGCTCGCCGATGTGAAGAAAAAAGAAACAGACCCCGTTATCCAACAAGCCATCGGCGAATTGGAGCAGCGGATTAACCAATTGTGAATGAGAATGATATAATGAGTGACGGGGCCGCCCGCGTGGTAGCCATATTCGTCATTTCACTTATTGTATCATTCTATCATTTTATCATTCTAAATTAAAAACATTATGCCTTGCGGAAAGAAAAGAAAACGTCATAAGATTTCAACTCACAAGCGGAAGAAGCGTCTGCGCAAGAACAGACACAAGAAGAAGTAAATTAGCGGGTTGGGTGAGACGTGCGCTTATTATAGCGGTCTTACCCAACCCTTTTTATTTACTCTTTAAATCAATCTTTCTTCTCGCGTCCGGTCCTGGCTACCATAGTGTTTGGTGGCCTTTTGGACGTTGGGTTTCAATCTATAAAGACCATTGATTTGGTTAGACATTGAGTAACGAATTAGTAATCAATTCTACTCAAAAGGGAGAACGTATAGCCCTTTTGCAGAACAAACGCCTTCTCGAATATCACGTAGAAACGCCGGAACAGACATTCACCGTGGGAGATATTTATCTCGGAACGGTCAAGAAGTTGGTCTCAGGCCTGAATGCTGCTTTTGTGGATGTGGGCTACGAGAAAGATGCCTTTCTTCACTACCTCGATTTGGGGCAGAACATCAACTCGCTCAACAAATTCGCGAAGGACATTATCGCCAAGCGCGCCGGTTCGGGTGACATCAGTAGTTTTAAGCTGGAACCGCCAATCGACAAGCAGGGCAAGATTGACAAAGTATTGGATCGCAATCAGCCGATTCTGGTGCAGATTGTGAAGGAACCCATTTCGACCAAGGGGCCTCGGCTATCCTGCGATATTTCCATCGCAGGACGTTTCATTGTGTTGGTACCGTTTTCCAATGGCGTCAACCTTTCCAAGAAAATCACCGACCGTCGGGAAAGAACCCGTTTACAGCGGCTCATTTCGTCTATCAAGCCCAATAATTTTGGCGTTATCGTCCGCACCGTGGCGACAGGACACGACGTGGAAGAGCTCGACGCTGATTTGCGCACCTGCGTTGAAAAGTGGGAGGGCGGTATGATGCTGCTGCGCGACGCCAAGCCGCGCGATCGCATTGTCGGCGAGATGAACCGCGCTTCATCCATCATCCGTGACATGCTCAATGAGTCATTCGATAGCATCACGGTCGACGAGCAGTCGGTCTACGACGACATCAAGCAATACATTCACACCATTGCGCCGGAGAAGGAAAGCATTCTCAAACTCCACAATGGCAAGAATAAAGTTTTCGAGCAGTTTGGCCTGGAAAAACAGATCAAGTCGCTCTTCGGGCGGTCGGTCAGCTTGCCGGGCGGCGGCTACCTCATCATCGAGCACACTGAGGCGTTGCACGTCGTGGATGTCAACAGCGGCAACAAGTCCAACAGTCAGGAAGATCAGGAAGCGACGGCAGTGAGCGTCAATATCGAGGCGGCCAAAGAAGTTGCGCGGCAGCTACGGTTGCGCGATATGGGCGGTATCATCGTGATCGATTTCATCGACATGAAGAAGGCGGAGAATAAGAAGAAAATCTTTGAAGTGATGCGGGAAGAAATGCAACCCGAGCGCTCGAAGTACACTGTTCTTCCCCTTTCCAAGTTCGGATTGATGCAGATCACCCGGCAGCGCGTGCGCCCCGAAATGAATATCGTGACCCGCGAGACTTGCCCCACCTGCGGCGGCACGGGCACGATCCAGGCCAGCATTTTGGTGACAGACATCATCCAAACCAATCTCGAATACATCCTGACAAAGCAGAACGAAAGCAAGATCAGTATTTCGCTGCATCCTTTCCTGCACGCTTACTTTACCAAGGGATTGATTTCGGAACAGGTCAAGTGGCTTTTTGAATACAAAACCTGGGTCAACCTGATCAAAGACAGTTCGCTGGGAATTACCGAATTCACTTTCCACAATCAGTTTGGGGAGCAAATCGAAATTAACGCAACGTAAATAAATTTTGGGTGCCTAACCGGCTATTATTTCCTTAAAATAGACAAGCGCTTCCTCCAACGCCTTCGGGTCGATTGGGGGGAGCGCTTTTTTTTCGGCCGCAAATTCCAGCAGCCGCTCGGTCGGCATGTTGCCCACCAGATCGTCCTGCGCCATCGGGCAGCCGCCGTAGCCCAGCAGCGCGCCGTCGAAGCGGCGACAGCCGGCTGCGTAGGCCGCTTCGACTTTTTCTCGCCAACCGCTGGCGGAGGTGTGAAAATGCCCGCCGAATTCGAGGTTGGGAAAAGCAGGAATCAGCTGTCCGAAAATCTGACGTATGTCTTCTTTGCGGGCCACGCCCACCGTGTCGGAAAGTGAAAAAATTTTGACGCCCAGTTCAGCCAATTCGTTTACCCAATGTCCGGCCAAATCCGGGCTCCACGGGTCGCCGTAAGGATTGCCGAAACCCATCGAAACATACACGACGAGCTGCTTGCCATTCTTTTCACAAAGCGTCTGGATCGCCCCTACCCGACCGACCGACTCGGCGATGCCCGCGTTGGTATTACGGCGCTGGAAGGTTTCAGAAATTGAAAAGGGATAGCCCAGATAATCGATTTCGGAAAAGGCGCAGGCGCCAGATGCCCCACGCTCGTTGGCTACGATGGAAAGGAGTTTGGTGTTGGTTTTGCCAAGATCAAGTCCCGTTAGAACTTCCGCCGTATCACTAACTTGCGGCATAGCCTTGGGTGATACGAAACTCCCGAAATCGAGCGTATCGAAGCCCACGCCTAGTAAAATATTTAAGTACTTAATTTTCTGTTCCGTCGGGATGAAGGGATGATGGCCTTGCCAGGCATCACGGGGGCACTCGATAATTTTCATAAGCGCATCGGGTTAGATCTTCTTTACCGCAAAATCGGCGCTAAATCTTCCTCATTCTCCTTTAACCACGCCGCGATTTCTTCCACAATCTGCCTGATGCCAATTTCTGGCTTCCAGCCCGTAAGCTTGGTTACTTTGGTGTTGTCGGTGACGTAGAGCCGGATATCGGCGGTGCGGGTTTCGGCCACGGCTTTGATGGGAATGGTGTGGCCCGTTACTTCGCGGCAGATTTCGGTGAGCTCCTGTAAAGAGGCGCTGCTTTCCAGTCCGCCGCCCGCGTTCAGGACTTGTCCATCGACTTTATCTAGATTGTGCAGTTGCCAGTCGATGAGTCGATAAAGATCCGCCACGTGCAACATATCACGGATTTGCTTGCCCGTACCACCGTAGCCGAAGTAGCCGAGTTGCTGTTGGAAATAGTGCTTCGCAATCCAAAGCACCATTACCCCCTGATCGACCTTGCCCATTTGCCAGGGTCCGGTGATGACTCCGCAACGGTTGATAACGGTCTTGAGGTTATAGAACTCATTGTACTCCTGAATTAGAAGCTCCGACGCCAGCTTGGTGGTGCCATAGAGTGAACGTGGCCCGTCGAGCGGGAAATTCTCAGCGATTCCCTTAGCTGAGGCACCGGGAACAGGTTGTTCGTCGGCGAGGGCAAAACGAGTTTCTTCCTCCACAAAATTTAAGGATTCCAGCGTTTTGATCGGATATACCCGGCTGGTCGACAGAAAAATGAAAGCCGCTTTGTGTTTTAGGGCGTAGTTAAGGCAATTGACCGTACCAAAAAGATTGGTGTTGATCAGATAATCGGGCGTACCATCCAATCCGGCCAATACCGAAGGTTCGGCGGAAGCTTCGATCACCGCATCAACGGCGGGAAGATCGTCGAAATCCTCTTTATTACGAATATCACCGTGCACGAATTCAACGCCCGCCTTTTTTAGACGACTCAAATTCAGTTCGGATCCGCGTCTTTTCAGGTTATCTAATGCGAAGATTTGGTAGTCGGAATAATTGGTTTTTAAGGCAATGGCTAGCGAAGAACCAACGAATCCGGCTCCGCCCGTAATGAGTATTTTCATGATTGGAATGCTATTTGTGAGTCTTTATGGTACCCAAAGGTAAGGGCTATCGCACAGGAATTAAACCCCTGTTCTGCTTTTAACGTTGCGCTTAATGAAAACGCGACTATTTTTTTTATCCATAAAACCTAAAAACATACGCATGGAATCATTGAAAATTGGAGACTCAGGCCATATTCCGGCTCTCGGGCTGGGTACCTGGAAATCGGAGGAAGGAGAATTATACAAAGCCATTGTGGAAGCCGTCGAAATGGGTTACCGTCACTTCGATTGCGCCGCCATTTATGGCAATGAGGAAGAAGTTGGGCGGGCGTTGCAGCATGTCATGTCCGAGGGAAGGGTAAAGCGTGAGCAGCTTTGGATCACGTCCAAGCTATGGAACAGCGCCCACCGGCCCATGGACGTACGCCCTGCATTGGAAAAAACGCTGGCGGATTTGCAGCTGGATTATCTCGACCTATACCTGATCCACTGGCCCGTCGCGCTGAAGCCCAGCGTGGGGGTAGGCTTCCCGAGCAGCGCTGACGATTTCCTGAGCCTCACCGAAGTACCGCTCATCCAGACCTGGGCCGCGATGGAATCGTGTCATGACGACGGAATGGCCAAAAATATAGGTGTTTCAAATTTCAGTATTAAGAAATTGAAAGAGCTGGTCAAAAACGCCCGGATTAAGCCCGCCATGAATCAGGTCGAAATGCACCCGTTCCTGCAACAGCGCAACTTAATGGATTACTGCCTGATTAACGGGATCCTGATGACCGGCTATTCGCCGCTTGGCTCCAGCGACCGTCCCAGTCGCCTTAAAAAGAGCGATGATCCGAATTTGGAGGATAACCCGACCATTAAAATCATCGCAAAAAAGCATGATTGCACCTGGGCGCAGGTGGCCCTGGCGTGGGCCGTGAACCGCGACACGATCGTAATCCCCAAATCCGTGAATAAGCATCGCTTGCAGGAAAATCTGGATGCTGCCGACATCGAACTGGACGAGGAAGACATGATCAAAATCGGTATGCTAGACCGCCACTTCCGCTACATCAACGGCGACACCTGGGCGCAGGAAGGCACCGATTATACGCTTGCGAATATTTGGGATGAGTAATGTGGTATACCACCACTAACTATATACCCGGCGAAGCTTCACATTCTCGGCGGGATGAATAACCAGGGGTACCTTTTCGATCTTGACCGAACTGCTGTCGAGGCCGAACCATTTGTCTTCGGAAGTAGTGAATTGCTTGATGAAGAAGTACGCTTTCATGACGACCTGCTCGAAAAAGGGCAGGTCGTTTTCGTAGGAGAGGAACCGTTCCAGCACCACAAAACGGAAATCGCCCGTCATGTTTTGTCGGTTAAGCGACTCATATCGGCTGGTAATGTCCACTTCTCCATTCTTAACCATGTCCTCGATCACCTTGCGGAAATAAAGATTAATGCGCTGCTCCACGCGGAAACCCAGCCGGAATGTCACTTTGATCACGTCATCCTCAGCCAGCACATCCACCCGGTATTCCTTGGTGTAAGGGTCATCCAGCGTGTCCACGTGGACAAACCAATAAACATCGGCCCGCTTGGGGCGCTTTTGAAAAATGGAATATATCACTTTGTTACCAATTTCATTGATAAGGGAAGCATCGCTCATGTAGACCAGGTGCGTGGCGTATTTGGGAATGCTGATGTCGCGGCTCAGTTCATGCAGCGCGGGCAGATAGGTTTCTATCTTGGTGTATTCGGTAAGGCGCATTTTGATGTAGAAAGCCCGCAACCAAACAAGCATGACTCCACCCATGATGCCCGCGATGAGTACCGTCACCCAGCCACCGTGGGGAAATTTGACCAGGTTCGCTACCAGGAAACTACCCTCGATGAGCATATAAAATCCTACGAAGCCGACCACCCACCACATATTCACTTTCTTGACGTAGAGATAATAACCGAAAAGAATCGTATTCATCATCATGGTCATGGTTATGGCCAGGCCATAGGCTGCCTCCATTTTGGATGATTCTTTGAAATACAACACCACCCCTACACAGCCCGCAAAAAGCAGGAAGTTGATGCTCGGCACGTAGAGTTGCCCCTTCTGATTCGAAGGATAAACCAGCCGCACCTTGGGCCAGAAGTTGAGCCGGATGGCCTCGCTGATGAGTGTAAACGATCCGCTCAGCATGGCCTGGCTGGCGATTACCGCCGCGATGGTGGCGATGCCGATTCCAAACGGTAGGAACCAGGCGGGCATTATTTCGTAGAAAGGATTGCGCTCATCGAGCATCTGCCCGGTAAATTTGAGCACATAGGCCCCCTGACCGAAGTAGTTGAGCAGCAGACAGCTTTTGACAAATATCCAGCTTACCCGAATGTTACCGCGTCCGCAGTGGCCCAAATCAGAATAGAGCGCCTCGGCCCCAGTAGTGCACAGGAACACTGCCCCCAATAGCCAGAATCCGCCGGGATGTAGTACCAGCAACTCGTAAGCGTAGACGGGGTTGAGCGCTCGCAACACGCCCGGATCGTGCACTAAAGAGAGACTTCCCACCGTCCCCAGCATCACGAACCACACCAGCATGACCGGCCCAAAGGCCACGCCTACTTTGTTGGTGCCGAAAATCTGGATCGTAAAGAGGAAAATAAGGATGATGATAACGATGGGGATCGTCTCAATGGTAGGATAAATAGCTCGCAGTCCCTCGACCGCCGAAGAAACCGAAATGGGCGGCGTGATGATACTGTCCGACAGCAGGGTGGCGCCGCCGATGATGGCAGGTACGGTGAGCCACTTGGCGTGGCGACGCACCAAGGCAAAGAGCGCAAAAATACCGCCTTCCCCGTTGTTATCGGCCCGCAGGATCAGGATGACGTACTTAACGGTAGTTTGCAGCGTAAGCGTCCAGAATATGCAGGACAGCGCTCCCAGAATTAGCAATTCGGTGATAGTCTCGGTGCTGGCGATGGCTTTGAGTACATAAAGCGGCGAAGTACCAATATCGCCGTAGATGATACCCATCGCCACCAGTAGCCCGGCGGCAGAGACACGTTCCAGATTCTTATGATTGTGATTGTCCATTTGTTTTGGCTACCGACCGTTCGATGAAGAAACCGTCGTTGGGATTACCTGCAAAAAGTCGCCAAAAGTAAGGGAAAGAAGTGTAATTGTCGCTTGGTTGCTTATTTGTTTAGCCGTTTAAGTTTGTTTAGCCGTTTAAGCTTTCACAAGGTCTAAGATGGACCACAATGCCTTAATCATCCCGTCCCTTTCCCTTTAAAAGAAAGTGCGCCACAATAGGTACCCATTCAGCACCAGGATAATCCCGGCGACGGCCCAACTGATTATATTCATCAGGCGCGTATTGACGAAAGCACCCATTTTGGCGCGGTCGCTGGTGAACATGATTAGCGGAATCACGGCGAAGCTCAACTGCATCGACAAAATGACCTGGCTGAGTACCAGCAGTTCGGCAGCGCCTTTTTCACCGTACATGATCGCCACCACCAGCGCGGGTACGAGGGCGATCATCCGCGTAATGAGCCGGCGAAGCCAGGGTTTCAAACGCAAATTCAGGAAGCCTTCCATCACAATCTGTCCGGCGAGCGTTCCCGTCAGGGTGGAGTTTTGGCCCGAGGCCAAAAGGGCCACTGCGAAAAGAATACTGGCCCATTTGGCGCCCAGCATGGGGTCGAGGAGGTGATAGGCATCGGTGATGTCGGCCACCTCGAAATTGCCATTTTTGTGGAAAGTAGCGGCAGACAGGATCAAAATGGCCGCATTGACGAAAAACGCCAACCCCAAAAAGAACGTGGAATCAATCGTGGCAAACTTAATGGCCGATCGCTTACCCGGTTCATCGCGTTTGTAATTGCGGGTCTGCACGATGCTCGAATGTAGGTACAGATTGTGAGGCATCACCGTTGCGCCCAGAATCCCGATGGCAATGTAGAGCGCCGAGGGATCGGTAACGACTTTGGTCTGGGGAACCAAGCCACCCAAAATTCCCGCCATCGAGGGCTGCGACACAATCATTTCATACATAAAACTCACCATGATGAGGGCAATGAGTCCGCCGACGATGCTTTCCAGTACCCGGAAACCCTTATTCTGGAAGTACAAAATCAGTAGTACGTCGAATCCCGTCAGCACCACCCCGATCGGGAGCGGCATTCCGAAGAGTAAGTTTAGCGCGATGGCCGAGCCAATGACCTCGGCTAAATCACAGGCCGCGATGGCGATTTCGCACAAGATCCAGAGCACGAACGATACCGGCCGCGAATAATAATCGCGGCAGGCTTGGGCCAAATCACGACCCGTGGCGATGCCAAGTTTGAGCGAAAGGTGCTGCAGCAGCATCGCGAACAGATTGGAAATCAGGACGACGGACAACAGCGTGTAGCCAAAGCGCGAGCCGCCCTCGATGTCGGTAGCCCAGTTGCCGGGGTCCATGTAGCCCACGGCCACCATCAGGCCGGGACCAACGAAGGCCATCATCTTCTTCCAGTTCCCTTTGCCCTCCGGGACGTTAATCGAAGCGTACGCCTCGGGGAGCGAGGGCAGCATTTCGGTGGGAATTATTTTATCTTCGTCAGGTAGGCCTTTACTCATTTAAGTTTTTTTAAGCATTTTTTTGGGATGGCAGACCAACAAAATGGCGAGGTGACAGAGTGTTCAAATCCGCAGGTTAAGACTTTCCAAACCGCAGAACCGAGCGTTTAGTGGTATAATTGCTATTCTAATCGCAAATATATTAACTTATTTTTAGACCTATCTAAAATTTTTCAATTACCATATGTATGGCGTATTTTTGTCCCTGGACCCAAAACCCGCAAATTTTAACTTTTGGTCATGGCGAATTCATTCACCGAAGAAAATTATTTAAAGATCATTCATAACCTCTCCGGGCCTGAGGGCGTCGAAGTCAGTACCAACGCGTTGGCGGAGGGCACCTCGACCCGCGCGGCATCGGTAACCGACATGCTCAAAAAGCTGGCGGAAAAGCAGTTGATCAACTACAAAAAATATCAGGGTGTCACCCTGACCGACGAGGGCCGGACGCTGGCTCTGAAGATCATCCGCAAGCACCGGCTTTGGGAGGTGTTTTTGGTCGAGACGCTGGGTTTCGGTTGGGACGAGGTTCACGACATCGCCGAGGAACTGGAGCACATTCCTTCCGACCGGCTGGTGGACCGCCTGGCAGCCTTTCTGGGTAATCCGCAATTTGATCCGCACGGCGATCCCATTCCCGACGCCAAGGGCAACATGCCCGCCGCCAATTACCTGAAACTTTCGGAGGTAGTAGAAGGCGACAAGGTGGTCATCATGGGCGTACTGGATCACGAGACACCTTTTTTGCAACATCTCGACCGCTCGGGTGTCACGCTGGGCTGCCAGTTGGAAATCAAGGAAATAAACGATTACGACAAGTCGGCGCTTGTGCAGATCGACGCGGTCAAAACGCTCTTCATTAGTCAGGAGGTTTCCAAAAACCTGCTGGTTCAACGCCTCTGAGGCACCCTTATGCGGCTCAAAATTCTGGATCGTTACATTCTCAAAAATTTCCTGATTACGTATTTCTTCGTGGCGTTTGTCATCGTGCTCATCATCTGCATGATCGATTACACCGAAAAGGTCGATGATTTTATCAATAAGAAAGCGCCCGCCTCGGCCATTTTATTCCAGTACTATCTCAATCTAATTCCGTACTGGTTCAACTACATCAGCCCGCTGATCGTCTTTATCGCAACGGTATTTTTCACGTCGCGCATGGCCGCTCGGACCGAAATCGTGGCGATGCTCAGCACGGGCATGAGCTTTAGCCGGCTACTGGTGCCTTACTTTATGGGAGCGTTCCTGATTGGGGGGGCGATGTTCGGACTGGTAGGCTGGCTGCTGCCTAGGGCCAACAAGATCCGCAATCAATTCGAGCAGAAGTACGTCAAGGACGAGTTTTATTTTAGTGGCCGGAACGTTCATATCAAAGTAGCGCCCAATACCTACGCCTACCTCGAAAGCTACAACATCACCACCCAAACAGGCAACAAATTCACGCTCGAAACCGTGGACGGCAGCGACTTGAAAAAGAAATTATCCGCCAATCAGATCGTCTGGCAACCCGAGAAAAATAAATGGGCGCTGAAAGATTACAGCATCCGCGACCTGGCCAACCCGCAACAGGCGCTCACCTACGGTGCCGAAATAGACACCACGATCAACCTGCGGCCCAAGGATTTTGAAAGTGATTACAACTTGTTCGAAACCTTCACGCTGCCCGAGCTCAACGCCTACCTGGACTTGCTACGAAGCCGAGGCGCGGACGGTATCGAGGTCTATTTGATTGAGAAGTACACCCGCTTCGCCCAACCCTTCGCCATCTTTATCCTGACGGCCATCGGCGTGATCGTCTCGGCCCGCAAAAGTCGTCAGGGCGTGGGATTACAAATTGCGCTGGGCTTTATGCTGGCGTTTATCTATATCCTGTTTTTCCTGCTTTCCAAGGGCATCGCCGAATCGGGTAGCATCAACACGCTGCTGGCGGTGTGGCTGCCCAATATTATCTTTTCGGTCATCGGTCTGGTGCTGTTCAAATCGTTGCCCCGATGAAACCATCCCCGCCGCTACGCGCCTACTTGCAACTGCATTTTCTGGTCCTGATCTGGGGGTTTACGGCCATTCTGGGCTTGCTGGTCACGATCGCCCCCACTGCTTTGGTACTCTACCGCACGGTGCTGGCCGCGCTGGGGCTGGCGGTGGTGGTGCATTTTCGCAAGAAAAATTTTCGCGTCGGTCGCCCGGAGGCGCTCCGTATGATGGCCGTTGGCACGCTGCTCGCCACGCATTGGATTTTGTTCTTCGCCTCGGCGCGGGTATCGACGGCCTCGGTTTGCCTGGCGGGCATGTCCACCACCTCGCTCTGGACGAGCCTGGTGGAGCCGCTGGTGAGCCGGCAGCGGATACAGCCGCTCGAAGTCTTGCTGGGCCTAATGGCCGTAGCTGGGCTTTACATTGTGTTTAGCTTTGAGTTCGACCACGCGCTGGGGCTGCTGCTAGCGATAGGATCAGCCTTTCTGGCGGCGCTCTTTACCGTGGCCAACAGTCACTTCGTCAAGCGGCACGATGCGTTTGTGATTACCTTTTACGAAATGGTGGGCGCGAGCGCCTGTTCGTTAGTTTTTGTTTTTCTATTCCAAAAATATCACCTCAACAACGCCCTGCCGCTTTGGCCCGTCGCCGCCGACTGGCCCTGGATTTTGACCCTGGCGCTGGTGTGTACGGTGTACGCCTACTCGATGGGTACGCACCTGATGAAGCAATTTTCGGCCTACATGCTCAATCTCACCGTCAACCTCGAACCCGTCTACGGCATCGGGCTGGCTTTTCTAATTTTTGGGGAAAAGGAGCGGATGACGCAGGGCTTTTATTTAGGCACCCTCGTGATTCTGGGGGCCGTGCTGGCCTACCCCTTGCTCACCCGCCGCAAGAAGACTCCGGCCTAAACTAACCCGCTGCGTGCGGGGTCTGGTAATTCCTGCTAATTTTGCGCCACCAAAGCACAACACTATGAACGACGCGGCGCGACTGCTGCTGGTGATTCCCTGCTATAATGAACAGGAAATCCTGCGGCACACCCACACGATTCTCAAAAAGTATTTTCAGGAAATCAAAGCCTCCGGACTTATAGCGGCGGACAGCCGGATCTGTTACGTCAATGACGGCAGCCGCGACCGTACCTGGGAAATCATCGAAGAACTCTCCGACCGCGATCCCGACGTAATTGGCGTTAAGCTTTCCCGCAATTTTGGCCACCAAAGCGCCATCATGGCCGGCTTGGAGCATTACGTCGACGATTTTGATTGTTTCATCACCCTCGACGCCGACTTACAGGACGACATCCACGCGATGACGGGCATGCTCGAAAAACACCGCGACGGGGCCCGCATCGTGTATGGCGTTCGCAACGACCGTACTTCCGACAGCTGGTTTAAGCGCACGACGGCCGAAAGTTTTTACAAAGTGATGCAGCATATGGGCGTACCCGTGGTTTTCAATCACGCCGATTTTCGGCTTATGGACCGCCGGGTTTTGCAGGAGTTGGGAAATTTCAGGGAGATTAACCTTTTTCTGCGGGGCGTCGTGCCGCTGATCGGCTTTCGGAGCGACAGCGTGTACTACAAGCGCGGTGAGCGGCTGGCCGGCGAGAGCAAGTACCCGGTCAGCAAAATGCTGCTCTTCGCCTGGAACGGCATCACGTCATTCTCGACCTACCCGATGCGGCTGGTGCTGTACTTCGGTTTTTTCAACTTCTTCGTGGCGATGGCGATCGTGGTTTATATTCTGATCTCTTACCTGGTAGGGCATACCGTACCGGGCTGGACCTCGACCATGCTCCCGATTACTTTTTTCAGCGGCTCCAATATGATGGCCCTTGGGCTAATCGGGGAATACATTGGCAAAATCTACGAGGAAGTCAAGGGCCGGCCCCGCTACATCATTGAAAAAATAGTGCATGATTGAATCGAACCGTACGCTATTCTTTAAAGCGACCAACGCGCTCAACCTATTGCTGCTGGCCGTCGTTTTACTGCCCCTGCTGGCATTGGCCTACTACAACCACCCTTCGGCCGCCGACGATTACGGCTACATCGATACAGTCTACAAATTCGGCTGGCTCGAAGCTATGCACTACTACTACACCGGCTGGACGGGGCGGTACTTCGGCATTCTGCTCAACCACTCCAATCCGCTACTTTTTCACTCCATCGCGGGCTTCAAGGTACTTTCCGCCGTTTTATTGCTCTGGATGATGGCCGCTTTCTACGGCCTGGCGCATCACCTTACCCCTACCCTGTCGCGCCTAACGCACCTTGGTTTTGCGGGGGCGTTGTTTTTTTTATTTATCTGGCAAATTCCCAGCCTGGCGAGTTTTTTCTATTGGATGGCCGCCTTCGTTACTTACACCGTGCCTAGTATCCTCACCTTTGGCTGGATCATTGTCGTCCTGCGCTGGTACCGATTGAAAACGAATCGCATGAAATTCCTGACCGGGATTTTAGCGGGATTTCTCGTCTTTGCCGTCATTGGGTGCAGCGAGCCCAACCTGCTCACGATGCTCATTTTGGTCGCTGGTTTCTGGGGATACCGTATACTCTTTCACCGAAAAGTCGATGGCCTGATGCTGGGCGTCGCGGCGGCAGCGGCGCTGGGCTGCGTGTTGTACTTCACCGCGCCGGGCCTGGATGTGCGTTTGGGTGGCAATCCCATGAGCGGGAATATTCCGTTTTCGGTGATCAGTTCGTTCAAGAAATTGGCTTCGCTGGCTACCGGTTGGCTGGTTTCTCCTTTGGCACTTTTGACCCCCATCTGGTGGATGGTACTTTCCCGCCTTACACCTACGGAACGCGCGTGCTTTGCCGTGCCTTTCTGGTACTTTTTTCTGATGTATATCGGCATTTTGGCAGCGCAGCTTTTTACTTCTTACTACGGTATCGGCATCGATCCCACCGCTCGGGAACTCGATTTGGTGTATTTGTTCTTCCTGATCGGCTGGTTTTACGTGATGGGCGTGTTGTATCATTGGGCCAGTTGCCGGTTTTCACTACCTGCCATTACGTGGCCCATGCAGGGCGTCGTGGTCGTGCTGCTGGGGCTGTACCTGGTATTTTCTTTCAAGAAAAACAACAATATGCGGATGATTTACGGCGACCTGCGAAGCGGTAGCGCCGCCGCCTATGACGCCGAACTATACCGCCGCTACGACCTCATCCAATCGGCCCAAGGGCCAATCGTGTACCTGCCCGCGCTTAAAAATCGTCCGGAGTCGCTCTTCATTGACGACCTCAATGAAAACCATAACCATTGGTGGAACAAACTGATGGCGGGTTACTACGGCAAGGAGGCCATTTATTTGCAAGCAGAAAAAACAAAATCCGATGAGCAAAACCCGTAACGTATTGCTCTGGATCGTCGGACTTTTTCCGGTGGCTTTCTTCGCCTTCGTGGTGCTGCGGTACTCGGTGAACGTGCCCTGGTTCGACGACTTCGATCCTTTCCCCGACTTTTTGCGCAAGTGGATCGGGAGCGAAGGTTTTATTTCAAAATTAAATGTGCTTTTTCAGCCCAACAACGAACACCGGATGGTGTTTGGCAAGGGTCTGGCCGCGCTGTACTACGCGCTCACGGGACAGCTCAATTTTACCTTCCTGCACATCGCCGGAATGCTGTTTACGTTTGGTACTTTGCTGATCATCTGGCGAGCCTTCCGGGCCAGTAAACTTCCTGGCTACCTCTTTTTGCCCGTACCTTTCTTGCTTTTTCAGCTTCAGTATCATCTTATTTTTCTGTGGGCTATTTGCAGCTTACAGCACCAGCCGGTGGTGTTTTTTGTGTGTCTGACGATGTTCCTGCTGGCGCGGCGGCAGTTTGACTGGGCGGTGCTGGCCGCTTTGTGCGCCAATTTCGCTATGAGCAACGGCATTTTCGTCTGGGTGGGCGGGGCCGCCATTTTGCTGCTTCAAACCCGCTACCGTCACCTGGCTGCCTGGCTGGGGACGGGGGCGCTGGCGGTGTTTCTCTATTTCTCGGGCATGAGCAGTCAGGGAAACGAATCAAGTTTTGATTTTTTTTTGCAAAACCCCCATTTGTCGTTTCTGGGCTTTTTCGCTTTCCTGGGCGGCCTGTTCGATTTCACGCCCGAGCGCGCCATTCAGGTACGTACCGCGCTGCCCATCGTGATGGGAATACTAGTGATGGTTTGGGTAGGGGTCTGGCTGCTGAATCTATTTTGGGCCTGGTTCAGGAATACTGTTTCAACCCAAAAAAACAGGAAAGATCAAGAGACGTATTCTTCTAAAAAACAAACCCTCCTAACTCGTTTCCAGCTACCGGAAGATCGCCAAACACTGGGCTACTTTTGTCTGGGTATGTTGATGTTTTCGCTTGCGAATGCCGCCGTGATTGGCCTGCTGCGGCCACGCTTCGGATTTTTTGTGATGGTGGTCAGTAATTACAAACTTTATCCGGCGCTTTTTCTGGTGGTGAGTTACCTGTCGTTTTTAACCAGTACTCATGGCAATTTGCGTGAGCGTGGCTTTCGAATCGTACTGGTCACGAGTTTGCTGATCTGGGGCCTGACCCTGGTGCACTATGGTCCCGCGATTTCGGAGCGGCGCAAGTACCTGCTCACCAATGCTTACGATCAGCAGCACCACGCGTTCGGGCTCGGCTTCGTGCCCGGTTCTCCGGCGGCGGGCTACATCGACACGCTCATGCACGACCTGACCGATCGGGACATCTACCAATATCCCGCCGTTTGGGAAGCTTATTTTTCCCAAATGAAAACGCTGAACAATCCGTTACCCACCACACTGAATCTGCAAACGAAACCCAGCCCGGAGGGGCTCACGATCAGCGCGCCCGATCTGGCCATCCCCGGCGGCTTCGATACCGGCGCTTATGCTTTTTTACGCAAAGGGTCAGAACTTTACGTATTCAAAATGGAGCAGCGAAAGTACTTGGGTCGCAACCTATTCCGTCGCTACGATGCGCATGGGGCCGAAGTCACCGTCCCAAAAGCCGCCCTGCCGCCAGGTCGCTACCAACTAGGGCTCATGCTGCGGGGCGGCACCCAACCCGTCGCCGGACTGGCGGGGACCGTTGAGGTACTCTAAGTCTACCCACTCTGGCACTTACGGAAAGAACGCTTACTTTTGTCGCCAAATCCTGATCACACTACGCTTTGAAAACGCTTCCCCAAATATCCATCGTTGCCCCGCTTTACAACGAATCGGAAACTTTTCCGCTGCTGATATCGCGACTCAATTCCCTGATGGACAGACTGGCTCTGACGATCGAAGTGGTGCTGATCGATGATGGCAGCAAGGACGGAACGTCTACGCTGATGCGGCAGTTAGCCTTGCTCGACGCCCGCTACCATTGCGTGTTTTTGTCGCGTAACCATGGCCACCAACTGGCGCTATCGGCGGGCATTGCCTCAGCTCGAGCCACGGAGGCGCTCTTCATCATCGACGGCGACTTGCAGGACCCGCCGGAATTACTACCGGAATTTTATAAAGAATACCTGGCGGGCAACGACGTGGTGTACGCCGTGCGTCGCAAGCGCAAAGAAAATGCCATTAAAAAAGCGGGCTACTTCCTTTTCTATCGCCTGTTGAAATCCATTTCGTACGTTGAAATTCCGCTGGATAGCGGTGATTTTGCGCTCATCAGCCGCCGGGTGGCCGACGTGCTCATCAAAATGCCCGAGGAGAGCCGCTACCTGCGCGGGATGCGCTCGTGGGTGGGTTTTAACCAAAAGGGCGTGGAATACGAGCGCGACGAACGGGCGGCGGGTGAGTCGAAGTACTCGTTCAAGATGCTCTTTCGGTTGGCCTACAACGGTATCTTCAATTTCAGTGAGTTCCCGATTCAGTTCATGTCACGCACGGGCGTGGTCGCGATTCTTATTTCGCTGGTGTATTTCCTGATCACGGTTGTCAAGAAACTGTTTTTCGCCCAGGTAATCGAGGGTTTCACTTCCTTGCTGTTCGTCATCATTCTGTTCAGCGGCGTGCAGTTGCTGGCGCTAGGGATCATCGGCGAGTACGTATTGCGCATTTTCTTTCAATCCAAAAGTCGGCCTTTGTTTATCATAAAGGAAGAAATAGTCGACAGCGAGTACGTCAAGCCCGATGCTGTTTAACTCCCTCCAATTCCTGATTTTCTTCATCGTCGTCACGGTGGCTTATTACAGCCTGTCGTGGCGGGGACGCTGGATGCTGCTGCTAGCGGCGAGTTGCTATTTCTACATGGTTTTTAAGCCCGTGTACATCCTGATCCTGTTCGGCACGATCGTTATCGACTACATCGCCGGAATTTGGATCGAAAAGGCCGAGGACCCACGAAAACGGAAATTATTGCTGATCATCAGCCTGATTTCCAACATCGGGATTCTGGCGTTTTTCAAGTACTTTGATTTCCTGGCCGATTCGGTCAATAGCTTTTTCGCGCTGCTGCAATTGGGCCCACTGGTACCGCCGCTGGGCGGGCTGATTCCGCAGCGCATCGCTGATTGGGTCACCAACGGCGCGGGCCGCGTGCTGCTGCCGATCGGACTCTCGTTCCACACGTTTCAGGCGATGAGCTACACCATCGAGGTGTACCGCAAGAATCAGAAGGCCGAGCATCACTTCGGGATTTACGCCCTCTACGTGATGTTTTACCCGCAACTCGTGGCGGGCCCCATCGAGCGGCCTCAAAATATGCTGTTCCAGTTTCATTCGTATTTTAAGTACGATTTTGAAAATGTGAAGGCGGGTTTAATGCAAATGGCCTTCGGAATGTTTAAGAAAGTGGTCATTGGCGACCGTCTGGCGATGGTGGTAGACTACGCCTATGACAACCCCTACGAGCACAATGGCCTCACGCTGCTGGTCGCGACGGTGTTTTTCACCTTCCGCATCTACTGTGATTTTTCGGGCTACTCCGACATCGCCATCGGCGCGGCGCGGGTCATGGGTTTCAAGCTCATGGATAACTTCCGCACACCCTACGAGTCGGCCTCGATCGCCGAATTCTGGGCCCGTTGGCATATTTCGCTTTCGACCTGGTTTCGGGATTACCTCTACATACCGCTGGGCGGCAACCGCCTTGGCGCATACCGTCGGTACTTCAATCAGTTCACCGTTTTCCTGGTGAGCGGCTTGTGGCACGGGGCGAGTTGGAACTACGTGATTTGGGGTAGTTTGCACGGCCTGTACCTGGTACTGGCCTCGCTGCGCAATAAATTCATGAAGCAGTGGGGCGTAATTTTCCCCAAGAATGAATTTACTCAGGCGCTCAACGTGGCCTTTACCTTCGTGCTGGTGGCGCTCACCTGGGTTTTCTTCCGCAACGATCAGGCGCCCGTACGGCAGGCGTTCGATATTCTGGGCAAGATCTTTACCCTTTCGTGGAGTGAGTCATTGCGTTCGCCACTCAATTCGGTCGAGATGTGGTTTTCGGTGGCGTTGATTCTATTTATGTTGGTGAAAGAGCACTATTTCCTGTCAATACCAACCCGTAGTACGACTGTCTTCTATTCGCTGTTTGCTTTGATTTGCGTCTCGATTTACTTCTTTGGGGTGTTTACCTCCAATCAGTTTATTTACTTTCAGTTTTAGGCCGCGAATTACGCCTTACCTACGGAAAACCTACTTTCCTGTACCACAAGCCCCTTTGGTGTACTTCATGATGCCGACGGATTCTGCAAAACAGGAATTGGAATACGTTTTGTTGTTGCAGCCGCATACCGGGTCGTAGATTTCGTAACAAGGTCCACTGGGGGTCGTCTTCTCGACGCAATCACCGGTTGCAGGTTCTACTTTGTCTTTATGGCAACCAAGCGCTGCCGTTAGCAATAGTATCGTGATTAGCTTTCTCATGACTCTTGTTTAAAATTCAAAAAATACTTTTCTGCAAAAATAGAACGTTGAACAGTTTTGGTCTGTATTAAAATACGCTAAAAAGTCCGTCATGAATTCTGTCCTTATTTCTTTAGTTCTTTCCTGCATGTTTCTTTCTGATGAAGCCAAGACGACTCCGATCGAGGATCGGATTGAATCACTTACCTGGAAAAACCGGATCATCGTGCTGTACGCGCCCGGGGGCAACGACGAAGAATTTTTGGAACAGAAAAGAATTCTCGCCAATAACAAAAAGGCCACACAGGAGCGTGATCTGGTCGTCATTGAATGCGTGGGCAATGCCTTGACTTACGAAGACAAAGGTTACGTGGCCCGCCACTTCGACCACGATCTGGCCCAGTTTGGCGTGTGGCTCATCGGCAAAGACGGCGGCACTAAACTCGCCAAGAATAAGCCCGTGCCTACCGAAAAGTTCTTTGGCCTTATCGACTCAATGCCCATGCGGCGGGCCGAAATGAAACGCGACGGGCGGTGATTACTTAACTTTTTTGTGAACGTACGCGCGGCCATCCTAGTTTTTTCATTTCTCACTGTTCTTTTTTACCAAGAGACGGTAAGTCACGAAAAGGTTGAAAAGGCTACGATGCCTTTGTGAAAATTAAAAACCCGGAATCCACCAAAATTCCATGCCGCTACTCCGCACCCACGCCCACCAGGCCCCTATTTGGTTGCCCAACGGGCATTTTCAAACCATCTTCCCCGCCCTTTTCAGGAAAGTAAAAAACGTCCGCTATACCCGCGAGCAGATCGTGACGCCCGACGAAGACTTTCTGAACCTGGATTGGGCCAAAACCACGCAGCCGAAAGTGAAGGGGTTGGTCATTCTCTCGCACGGCCTGGAAGGCGACAGTGAGCGGCAGTACATTCTGGGTATGGTGCGGGCGCTGACCCGCCACGGCTACGACTGCCTGGCCTGGAACTACCGATCCTGCGGCGGTGAAATGAACAAGCAGGTGCGCTTCTACCACAGCGGCGCGACGGACGATTTGGAGATCATCGTCCAGCATGCTTTACAAAAAAACTACCACGAAATAAACCTGATAGGATTCAGTTTGGGCGGCAACCTGACGCTAAAATATTTGGGAGAAAAAGGCGAAGAGATTCATCCCGAAATAAAAAAGGCCGTCGTTTTCAGCGTACCGATGGACTTGCTGGCGTGCAGCCGCGCTATTGAAAAGCCGGAAAACAGGTTGTACTTGAACCGGTTTCTGGGTTCGCTGAAACCAAAAGTCCACGCCAAGGCGAAAGTTTTTCCCGAAAAAATCAACGCTGGTAATTATTCAAAAGTCAAAACCTTTTACGATTTCGACCACATTTACACCGCCGCGCTACACGGCTTCAATGGTGCGGAGGACTACTACCGGCAAAATAGCGCTAAGTTTTTTGTAGAAAACATTACTATTCCTACGCTCATCGTCAATGCGTTGAACGATCCACTCGTGCCGGCGGAGAGTTTGCCGCAGGCTATAATTGCCAACATTCCCAACGTGTGGCTGGAATTGACCGTGGCGGGCGGGCATTGCGGGTTTCGGGATCGGGACACCAGAAATGGGTTATATTGGTCGGAAAAGCGGGCTTTGGAATTTTTAGGGGGTGAATCGCCTGTCGTTTCGTAATTTTGCGCCCTCGTAGCAGTCATCCATAAAAAGTGGCGACCCAATCCGTCCCAAAATTTTCTCATGCTTACCCAAACTTTAAATCCCACCCACATTGTCATAGACTTCGACAGCACTTTCACGAAAGTGGAAGGCTTGGACGAGTTGGCCCAGATCGCCCTCGCCGGCCAAGACGACCGCGAAGCCCGCGTTCAGCAGATTCGTGACCTGACCGATCAGGGTATGAATGGCGAGATGCCCTTTGCCGAAGGCCTGCGCCGCCGCATTGCGCTACTGTCGGCCAACCGCGCCCACATCGGCCTGTTGATCGACTACCTGCAGACCAAGGTTTCGGAGTCTTTTCTGCGCAACAAGGCGTTCATCACCGACAACGCCGATCATATTTATGTTGTCAGCAGTGGCTTCAAAGAATTCATCGTGCCCATCGTCACGGAATTGGGTATTCGCGCCGACCACGTTTTTGCCAACGAGTTTTTATTCGATGAGGAGGGAAATATCGTCGGCGTGGACGAAAATAATGTACTGGCGACCGATGGCGGCAAGATAAAACTGCTACGCACCTTGAATTTAATCGGCGACGTGTACGTCATCGGCGATGGCTACACGGATTACGAACTCCGCGAGTCGGGCCTGGCGAACCGCTTTTATGCTTTTACAGAGAATGTCAACCGCCCGAAGGTCGTCGAGAAAGCCGACCACGTCTCGGGTTCTTTGGACGAGTTTCTTTATGATAATAAGTTGAGCCGCAGCCAGTCGTATCCCAAAAGCCGGATCAAGGTTTTGCTTTTGGAAAATGTCCATCCGGCAGCGTTGAAAGCATTTGAAGACGAAGGCTTCAACGTGGAATTCGTGAAAGGCGCATTAGATGAGGACGAACTTTGTGAGCGCATCAAAGATGTTTCCATCATCGGCATCCGCTCCAAAACGCACCTGACTAAAAAGGTACTGGAAAATGCCAACCGCTTGATGGCCATCGGGGCTTTTTGTATCGGCACCAACCAAATCGACCTCGAAACGGCCACCGAACGTGGTGTGGCGGTGTTCAACGCACCTTATTCCAATACACGTTCGGTGGTGGAACTGGCGATTGGCGAGATGATTATGCTTATCCGCAAAATATTCCCCAAGAGTACTTCCATGCACCGGGGCGATTGGGACAAATCCGCCAGCGGTAGCTACGAAATTCGGGGCAAGAAACTCGGCATGATTGGTTACGGCAACATCGGTTCGCAGCTATCGGTCGTAGCCGAGGCGCTGGGGATGGAGGTCTATTTCTATGATGTGGTTGATCGCTTAGCTATCGGCAACGCGCGAAGAGTTTACTCTATGGCAGACTTGTTTGGTGTCGCTGACGTCATCAGCCTGCACGTGGACGGGCGTAAGGAAAACGCGTATATCATCGGCAAAGAGCAGTTTGACCAGATGAAAGACGGGGTAATTTTCCTGAACCTTTCGCGCGGTCACGTGGTGGAAATCGACGCTTTGGCCGCTGCCATCAAAAGTGGCAAGATCGCCGGAGCCGCCGTGGACGTTTTCCCCGAAGAACCCAAAACCAACAGCGAAGCCTTCGATAGCGAGTTGATTGGCCTGAACAACGTAATTCTGACGCCGCACATCGGCGGCAGCACCGAAGAAGCGCAGGACAATATTGGCTATTACGTACCGAGCAAACTGCTGGAATACATCAACAACGGCAGCAGCTACGGCAGCTTCAACTTCCCTGAGGTGCAGCTCCCCAAACTCGGCGACTCGCACCGTCTGCTGCACGTTCACGCCAACGTCCCCGGCGTATTGGCAAAGCTGAACAGCATTTTTGCCAAGCACGACATCAACATCACGGGTCAGTACCTGAAAACCAACGAAACCATCGGCTACGTCATCGCCGACATTTCCAAAAACTACTCCGAAGAATTCATCCGCGAGCTCAAAGCGATCGAAGGGACGATTCGGTTCAGAATGCTGTATTAAAGAGAGGCACAAAGTTTTAAAGGCACAAAGTGAGGCTAACGCTCACAAGCAATTAATTTAAACTTTGTGCCTTTGTGCCTTAAGAAAAACGCTACGATACATTCACAATGCCCCAAACATTCTTCACGCCCGGCCCGGCCGCTCTTTATCCTACCTTCGAGAAGCACTTGAAAAGCTTCGTCGATCGGCAGTTGGGTTCTATTTCGCACCGTAGTCAGCAGTACCGTGATTTGCATAAATTCACGGTCGATCAACTGCGGACTTTACTTTCCGTGCCCGACACGCACCAGATTATGTTTCTGGGTTCGGCTTCGGAAATTTGGGAGCGCATTCTGCTGAACTGCGTCGAGCACGAGAGCTTTCATTTGGTG
>JBBSSJ010000010.1:0-36087 GCA_038242095.1 Cytophagales bacterium | reverse complement strand
GTTTTGGGATCTGTCCATTGGAGTGGGAAAATCGGGAAGCCGCCCAGGTCGGCGTCGCGTTTGGAAAGCTTGCCGTTGCCATCGGGCTTCAACAACAAGGGCAAATGCGCGAATTGCGGCATGGTCGCCTCCCAACCCAAATAACGGTACAGCAACACGTGCATCGGAGCCGAGGGTAACCATTCTTCCCCCCGAATGACGTGGGTGATACCCATCAGATGGTCATCCACGATATTGGCCAGGTGGTAGGTCGGCATCCCGTCGGATTTGAGCAACACTTTATCGTCAATCTGCGACGAATGCACTACCACCCAGCCGCGGATGAGGTCGTGAAATCGGATGTCGTCCTTGGGCTGCACCCGCATCCTGATTACATAAGGCTCCCCGCTCTCGAGCCGTGCCTTCACATCGCCGACGGGCAGCATGAGCGAATTGGTCATCTGCAAGCGCGTGATGGCATTGTATTGCGCGGCGGGCACCTTAGCCGCTTCCAGCCGCTGCCGCATGGCGTCAAGCTCTTCGGGCGTGTCGAAAGCGTAGTAAGCCTTCCCCTCGGAAACCAGTTTTTCGGCGTACTCGCGGTAGATTTCCTTGCGCTCCGACTGCCGGTAAGGCGCGTGCGGACCGCCGACATTCGGGCCTTCGTCGATCGTAATGCCCAGCCACGCCAATGCTTCCAAAATATAATTTTCGGCCCCCGGCACGTAACGTGCCTGGTCGGTGTCTTCGATGCGAAGCAGCATCTTACCGCCCGTCTGCCGGGCAAAAAGGTAATTGTAAAGTGCCGTGCGCACCCCTCCCGCGTGGAGGGGCCCGGTAGGACTGGGCGCAAATCGTACGCGAACTGGTCTATCTGTCATTTGATTTTTGGACTTTCGTGGGTTCAGTATAAAGTATGCTAGACCCAGCACTTTGGACTTTGTACTCTAAACCGATCGGGCGGCCCCGTTTGAACTTACAAAACCGCTATTACTGAAATCTCCACGTTTACATCGCGGGGTAGCTTGGCGACTTGCACGGTTTCGCGGGCGGGCGGTTCGTTCTCGAAGTAAGTGCCGTACACTTCATTTACGAGCGCAAAGTCGTCCATATTTTTAAGGAAAATGCTGGATTTGACGATATCGTTGTAGGTCATTCCGGCGGCGGTAAGGATGTGGCCGATGTTTTCCATCACTTGTTTTGCTTCAGCTTTCAAGTCGCCTTCGGTCGCTTTTTCTAATGCGATTTGGCCGGAAACATAAATCGTGTCGTTTACCAGCACGGCCTGGCTATAAGGCCCGATAGGAGCGGGCGCCTGCTCGGAGAATATAATCTTTTTGGGCATAAGGATCGTTGTTAATACTTTGTCGACAAACCACAAAACTACGAATATGCCGCCGCAAGCCCTGATTATTTTTGTAAAAAACCCAATTGAAGGACAGGTCAAAACCCGGATCGCCAAAACGACCGGCAACGGCAAAGCCGTGGAAATCTACCGCGAACTCCTGCAATATACCCACGATGTAGCTGAGTCGCTGCCCGCCGCAGAATACGCCAAAACGGTCTACTATGGTGATTACATCAACCCCGACGACCTTTGGAATGGCTGGACCAAAGCCCGGCAGCCCCAGGACGGCGACCTCGGTGACCGCATGAAGCAGGCGTTTCGTGAGCAGTTTGCGCTCGGTGCATCCCGCGTCGTCATCATCGGCAGCGACTGCCTGGCGTTGCAGCCCCGGCATTTGGAAGTCGCTTTTGCAGCGCTATCAACCCGGGATGTCGTCATCGGCCCCTCGACCGACGGCGGCTACTATCTGCTGGGCATGAATGTTTTATACGAACAAATCTTCGACGGAATGCCTTGGAGTCAGCTTGAATTGCTGAATCAAACCAAATCCCTACTCAAAGCAGGAAGCATCAGCTTCACGTTGCTCGAACCGCTGACGGACATTGATGAGTGGAAAGATTACCGGGCGGCGAAAAGTTTGTAGCTCTTCAAAGCTGCTTACTCTAATAGGCATTCTGGTATGGATTATGTTTGTCATTTATGGTAAACGTTCCTATTTTAAGCGAATATCGCTGGTTTTTATAATTGATTTATGATAATATGTTTGTTTTGTATTATAAAAAGCGTGTACATTTACCGAACATTTGGAATACCCTACTAAACGAGCTAACCGACTATGCAAGCCTACTCGACAATGGAAACGGAATCCATCAAGAAGCAAATCGAAATCAGGGCTTCCCGCAAAAAAACCTGGGAAGTGGTTTTTAATCAAAACTTTACCCAAAAGTGGTACGATGAGCTAAGTTTCGGCGCTCAGGTCGAATCCACTTGGGAGGAAGGCAGCAAGGTACTTTTCACCGATTTGAGCGGCGGCGGCCTCGTTGGCAAAGTGAAGGTGCATAAGCCCTTCGAGCAAATTTCGGTGCAATATCAGGGCATCGTCAGCGCGGGCGACGAAGATTACCAAAGCGAAAGCGCCCAGGAAGTGATGGGCGGACACGAAACCTACACTTTTTTGGAAAATACGCCCGGCCTGACGCAATTGATCGTCGAGCTCGACACACCCGGAGGTACTTCGGGCACGGTGTCTTCCGCTTGGGAAAGGGCATTATGCAAGATTAAGATTTTAGCGGAGGAGAGTTGAGTTTCTCGTTTAAGCCAGAATTTCGTTTTTAGGAAATAAGCCTTGCCATCGAATGGCGGGGCTTTTTTAGTGTTCGAACTACGTGTATTTTTGAATACCTAGAATAACCCAACCGTTTGGGACGTTTGAAATCCAAGGTTCAGTTTTTCCGTCAATCCCGAAAAATCGCGCACTAAACAAAAAATTCCCCCGAAAGCCGTTACTACGCCCTATATTGGGGACAAAAATAGCAGTAGATGAACAAAAAGCCCTTCTTACAAATACCTTCTTTGTTTTCATTAGTCGTTGCGTTCCTCATACAAAGCTGCGTATCTGGCAGTTACGATTTTGAAAATTTCAATGAACAGGCGCTAGAATCTGCCAAGAACGACCAACGAGTAGACCAAAAAGAGTACGAAACTTTAATGCAGGGCGTAACAAGCTCTGATGATCGCGGTTTTCGAACCCTTAAAAATGAGAACGGTGAAATAGACCATGCCAAAGTATCCGCTTATTTGAAGAAATTATTTGATGCAAAAGGTGCTAACGTAGCCTTAGCCGATATTTGGCAACCCGGCATGGGCTCATCTGACGCTACGAGTTTTAACGTCAGTGTTTTTCTGGAAAACTCGGCCAGCATGGATGGCTACGTCGATGCCAATTCCACGGCCTTCAAAGCGGCGATGAACGATCTGTTAACGAATCTGGAAAACTTCCCGGCGACCGACACGCTTAACCTCAACTATATCAATTCGACCATAATTCCGGTCAAAGCGGCGGCTTCCGAAGCTGATGTGAGGAGTTTCCAACAAAACCTAAACCGCACTAATTTCAAAACCCAGGGCGGCAGACGGGGCAGTTCGGACATCGGCGAAATTCTGAGCCAGATTCTCAATCAGCAGCAGTCCGGTGAGCTTTCGGTACTGGTTTCCGACTTCGTTTTTTCGCCCGGCGGAAAAAATGCATTAAGGTACCTGGAAGGGCAGCGCTCCCAAATTCGCAGCGAGTTCGTGGCCGCTCGACGTAGCAATCCCAACCTAGCGGTTGCTATTTTACAAGGCGAAGCTCAATTTGAAGGCACTTACTACGACCGCAACGACAAACCCCACGCCCGCCTTGCCGCCGATCGGCCTTACTACGTGTGGCTAATTGGCACCGCCGCACAAATCCAAAGCGTGCTAGATGCCAAGATT
The DNA here is from genome assembly GCA_038242095.1 of Cytophagales bacterium. Lineage (GTDB taxonomy): Bacteria > Bacteroidota > Bacteroidia > Cytophagales > Spirosomataceae > Persicitalea. The sequence goes on along the minus strand of JBBSSJ010000010.1, from coordinate 32,285 downwards.
TTGGAACAAACCCGCAGCGGCTTTACTAACAAATTAGTGATTCAGCCCGCGAGCGAAGTCGTGCAACCGCCTTTTAAGATTTTGTATAGTCCTAAAATCGGTAGTTTTGACGCCAAGTCTTTGGTAAAAGGCGTTATTACCGACGCGCAAGTCGCCCGCGACGACCGCAACAAGGGTATTTTCGAGTTCAGCCTGGCGGTGAATTTCGCGAAGGGAATGCAGGACGAGAGCTATTTTCTGGATAGCACCAATTACAAAATCAGCGACGCCCAGTACAGCCTAAAAGCCAAACCTATCGCCGATCGAACCGACGTGTCGCTCAATAGTTTCACCCACGTATTGACGTTGCGGACTACCAATTTGAAGGACGAAAAACTACAAATCGACGTCGTTGGCAAGGTACCCGGTTGGGTGTACGTTTCTTCGTCCGAAGACGACACTCAAATCGAAACTGCTGCCGAGGAAGCCAGCAAAACATTCGGTTTTAGCTATTTGGTAGAAGGCGTAAGCGATGCCTTTTATCCCCGCTCCCAGGCCAATCCTCTATACACCATCCCTCTAACCATCAAAAAATAAACCTCATGCAAGAAGTATTTGCCAAGATATACGAGTGGTTTGGCCTGATTCCATTCTATTCCAAAGATATGGGCGACCACCTGCGCGGCTTCGATGTCACCTGTACCGACTACATCGCTACGCCCTGGTACAGCTACGTCGGCTGGATCATGGTCGTGACCACGGTGTTAACTTTCGCGCTACAGTACTACATCGTCGATAGTTCACGCTACAATAAAGCCAAGCATTGGTGGCTTTTCGCGCTCGGCTTAGTGCTGCTCAATTTCCTGATTGCCTTCGCCATTCCCTATAACGATATCCAGGACGGCGACTTTTGTAATCAACTGAAATTGAATATCTCGGACTGCGTCGGCTTTGGCTTTTCCAACGCGCTGTGGAGCTTGATTTTGTTTATAATTATCAGTTCAATTCCAATATTTCGGTCGCGTAGTACCAATTGTCGGCATACAACTTTTTGGAAACCGTAGTTTTAGATAGGAGATATTAGTTATCTCATAATTCATATCTCATAATTAGAAAAAAATGGCTCGCTTATTCATTTTTGCCATCGGCGGTACCGGTTCTCGGGTACTAAAATCCCTGACCATGCTCCTGGCCGCTGGAGTCAAACCAAATTCCCCGACGGAATTCGAAATCGTCCCCATCCTTATAGATCCGCATAAGTCCAACGAGGACTTGAAGCGGACGGCGCGGATGCTGGAAAACTACCAGGCCATCGCCGAGCGGGCGGGGTCGGACAGCGGGTTTTTCGGGACACGCATCACTACGCTCGACAAGTTGGTGACGTCGCAAAACCGCCTTTCCGGGAGTTTTACCTTCAATTTACAGCAGGTCGCCAACACCCAATTCAAGGATTACATCGACTTTGCGCAACTCAGCGAACCGAATCGGGCGCTGGCCGATATTCTGTTTTCGGGTAAATCAATCAACAAACGGGACGAGGAGGTGAACCTGCTGGACGTAGAGATGGACATCGGTTTTGTGGGCAATCCCAACATCGGCAGTGTGGTGCTGAACCAGTTCAAGGATTCGGAAGAATTCAAAGAAGTGGCCTCCAACTTCAACGCCGACGACCGGGTTTTCATCATCAGTTCCATTTTCGGCGGCACAGGCGCGGCGGGTTTTCCCACCATTCTGAAAAATATCCGCGACGCGATGAACAATCGCAACATCGACGGCAAGGGATTTTTGCAAAATGCCAAGATCGGAGCGATTACGGTGCTGCCCTATTTCAACATCGAAAAGGACCCCAATAGCCCGATTCAAAAGTCGGATTTTATTGCTAAAACCAAGGCCGCGCTTTATTACTATAAGGACAACGTCACGGGCAACAACTCGGTGAACGCGCTGTACTACATCAACGACGATTACAGCGGCAAGCCTTATAAAAACGACGCGGGCAATGAAGGCCAGAAAAACGACGCGCATTTTATCGAAATGGTCTCGGCGCTGGCGGTCATAGACTTCCTGGAAATGCCCGACCGCGACCTGGAATCGGCGGGTGGCAAGGCAGTGAAGCCGATTTACAAGGAATTCGGCATGAAAAACGATTCGCCGGATTTCAAGTTTTCGGATTTTGAGGATAGTACCGAATACAAAATCAGTCTGCGGCTGTCGCAGTTTGCTCTGTTCAAGAAATTCCTCGACGAGCGCCTGAACGAGTCCATCGAAAAGCAAGCTTGGAGCAACGACGCGCCCACCATCGACCGCGCCTTCCTGAGTGATTCTTTTTACCGTACCAATTTGTCAGAATTCATGACCGCCTTTGGTAACTGGCTGAAAGAAATGTCGGGCAATCGGCGCGGTTTTACACCCTTCAACCTGAATAGCACCATCGACTCGCTGGTGGTGGATAAGGCCGTAAAATCGGGCTGGTTTGATAAAAAAGTCGACTACGCTTACTTTGACGACGGCCTCAGCAAACAATCCAAGGGCAAGACGTTCCCCTCGGCGGAGCAGAAAATAATCAAGTTGTTTTACGACACCACCGAAGAAATCCTGACCGAGAAATTCGGGTTTAAGAAATAGATTATGAGCAAAATATTTGGCCATACCAACCGGGGCGGTAAGGATTGGTTTTCCTCCGACGCCTACTCCGACAAGGAAATCGAGTCCATCAAAGACCCCGAGGGCGGTAGCGGCGAAACGCTATCGCCCGCCATTCCGAGTCCGTTCGCGCGGATAGATTTGGCAAAAACCGCTTTCCGCAACATCAACAAAACGCCCGAACTGAAAGCCTACAACAGCAACGGCAACGTACTGGCGGGCCGCACGGACGAAAAGCTGGTGTCTGACACGCTGGACCTGGCTGAGATGCTGTTCAACAGCGGCAGTCTGCGGGAGAATTTGCGGATTATCGTTTGGGATAAAGATGCAGAAATCGCGAAGATGAAAGCTTCGTCCGATGCGCACCGCCGTTTGGCCGAAACGCTGGAACTGTACCTGCAACAAGACAAAGAATCGTACAATTTCGACTTGCTGCGACGGCTGTACATTCTGGAATTCAACCACAAGATTATCGGCTGCACTTCGCCCGCCACGCTGTTTTTTCCGACCGCCAACGACCTGACGCACGCCCAAATCAAGCTCACCAAAAACGACGTGCTGTTCGACCCTAACTACGTGCCGCTGTACGAACGGGAGGTCGATTTTCAAAAATATTTCCACCACTTGTTCCGCGCCAATCCGCTACTGGCCAGTCGGATGAAAGTCGTGAGTGACTATTTGAATAAGAACTTGGCCCTTCTCGATCGCAAAAATCACGCGCTTTACGAGGAAATCAAAAAGCTGAAACCCGCCGATTTCGAGATTAACTACTCGGAACTGGACTCGGGGAAAGCCGGTGATATTATCGAGGTACTGGGCGTGCCGCTGCGCAAGCGCAAGAAGGAAGATATCTTGGGATCGATTGGCGAAAGTGATTTCCGCATCAACACCTCCAAAACTTTGACCGGACAAATACCGCTGGTGCTGCAAAATAACTTTAACAAGCGGCTGCGTTACGTCAACGACAACTGGGATCATGGCGTGGAGGTACCCTACGCCGACGAGGCGGCTTTGGAAAAACGCAGTCTGCCCGGCGCGCGGATTCAGTACCCGTACCTGACGGTTAGCGACTTCCTGGAACCGTACCTAATCCGGTTGGTTTATCCAATCAATAAGGAAAAATTCTTCGACGGTAATGTGAACGCCGAGGTGGGCGACGACTCCAAAGGCTTTCTGTTGCCGCTGAAAAAGCAGTTTTTCGATTACTTTACGCCCAATGATCTGCTGGGCGGCAGTCCGGGCAAGCCCAGCCTCGAGATGATGCAGGGCGTGGCGGGCAGCGTGCGGGTCACGCTGCGGATTCCGATTGTGAAGGAGGGCGAGTCCATCGCTTTCGAGCGGATGTATTACCAGTCGCTGGAACACCAGATTACAAAGCCCGAAGAAGCCGCCAACAAAGGCGTGGTCGTAGAGCAGCAGGTGGGACTGACGCTCTATCCGTTCGTCAAAACCAACCTGCCGGACATCGCCTCACCTTATCGCGTGCAGGTTATCGACCGCAACGTGGCGGGTGTATTCAAGAATTCGGACTACGCGCTGCAATTTTTCAACCACCGCGCCAACGTCCCGATTCCGATTGTTAACGAGGAAACGACCGGTTCCGGCAAGCCGCGCAAACGCACCCGCAAGCAGGCCGCCGACGCTACCACACAATACTACGTGCTGGACAAGGAGTTCGACTACATCTACGTGCAGGACACGGGCCAAACCGATATGGGCGGGGTCGTGATCCCGAAATGGCCGCATTTCCAGAACGGCAACACGGTCTTCACCTTCGCGCTGGACTTCGGTACCACCAATACCCACATCGAATATAAGGCCGGCGCCTCGGCCCCCAAAGCCTTCGACATTACGGTGGAGGACATGCAAATCGCAACGCTTTTCGACTCGGTCAAAACGAGCGAGGATTTCGGCGGTTCTGGTGCCATCGCCATCCGCGAGTTTGTGGACTACGAGTTTCTGCCCGAACAGTTGGGCGGCAGCAACCGCTTCAAGTTCCCGACGCGGACGGTGTCGGGTGAAGGCAAAGACCTGGATCTTAATAAAGAAACCAACAGTCTGGCCGATTTCAACATCCCGTTCACCTACGAAAAAACTCACGACGGCGTCAACGAAATCAAGTCAAACCTGAAATGGGCGAAGGTGGAACCCGGCAACACCAAGCGTATCCGCGCCTACTTCGAGACGCTGCTGCTGTTGATGCGAAACAAGGTACTGCGCAACGGCGGTAACCTGACCGAGACAAGGTTGGTGTGGTTCTATCCAAGCAGCATGACCAATAACCGGAAGGACAGTCTGGAAGGTTTGATTAAGGATTTGTTCCAAAAATATTTCAACGCCACCAACGCACCATACGGTATCAGCGAGTCGCTCGCGCCGTTTTATTATTACAAAAACACGGGTCAACTACCCGGCGGGACCTTTTCGCCTGTGGTGTCGATCGACATCGGTGGCGGCACATCAGACGTAGTCGTTTTCAAGTCGAGCCGACCAATTTTGTTGTCGTCTTTCAAGTTTGCGGCTAACGCGATATTTGGCGATGGTTTTTACGAATTTGGTGCGAGTTCGCACGGATTAATCAAGAAATATACGGCACACTACGAGAATTTGTTGAGCGCCAATAAGCAGTATGATTTGATGAAAGTTCTTGATTCGATCAAAGATAAAAACAAGTCAGAAGATATTATCGCTTTCTTATTTTCGCTCGAAAAGAACTACCGCATTCGGGATGCCAATATGTTCTCGTTCAACGCTTTACTGGCCGAAGATAAGGATTACAAAATTATTTTCCTGTATTTCTACGCCGCCATCATCTACCACGTGGCGCAGTTGATGAAGACGAAATTACCGGAGACAGAATTGCCAAAAAATATCGTATTTAGTGGTACAGGCTCCAAGATTCTGAGCATCATCACCCGCAATCAGCGGACGCTTTCGGAGTTTTCCGAACTTATTTTTTCCGCAGTTTTTGAAAAAGATTTCGGCACGGAAGATTTAGTCATCAAAGCTGAAAAAGACATCCCCAAAGAACTCACCTGCAAAGGCGGATTGATGACCGATCCTGAGGATTTGAATATTAACATCAAGAAAATAAAGGCTATTCTAACGGGATTGAAAGACGAATCCATTACGCGCCTTCGCTACGCGGATTTAACCAACGAAGTGCAGACGGAAATTACTGATTACGTCGCTGACTTCAACCGAATGTTTCTCGATTTGGATAAGAAAATGAGTTTCTCGGATAATTTTGGAGTTTCGTACAGCGCATTGGAAATATTCAGGAATGGACTCAATCGCCATCTGCGGGATTACCTGGCCGAGGGGCTTGAATACACCAGAAAAATGGACGAAGTACGCTCGGACGACAAAGAATTGGAGGAGACGCTTTTCTTTTACCCGATCATCGGCGCGATCAATAATTTGTCGAAGCAGTTGGGCGAATTGACGCCGGTGAGTAGCTAGCACGCGTTTGTTACGCGAACCAGACAACATTTTGATTTAAAAATATAATTGAGAAACCAGCTATGGCTGTACAAGGAAATTCAAAGGATAGCGACATTGAGAGACTGAAAAACAGGGTCAATATGTTGGAGGGCGATGTCTCCCGGCTTCGTCAGGAAATCAAAGCGTTGGCCATCAAGTTTGAAAGCGCCCGGATACCAATGGAAGTTGTCGGATCCGCTCCAACTACAAAACCTTTACCGCCCCAACCGCAACGCCCAATACCGGTACCCACCGCCACCGCCCCGTCCGAGCCCGAAAAAGCTGTTCATAATTTCTATCTTTCTACCCCAAATTCTGACGGAAGTTTTAATAACAGTTCGGCTAATTCTTCTTATAAAGAGGGTGCTTCCATTTATAAATTCCAGAATTTCAAGGACAACCGCGCCAAGTTTAAGATCGACGAGCACGATGCTTCGGTTAAGTTGGCTTTGGCCTATCCCGATAAAAACATTGACCCGGTTTGTGACGCACAAAACGCATTTGATCCCCGGGCCCGGCGAATTTTTACCGTTGAACCCGGTATTGCCGAACTAAGTGGCGACAACAAGTGGAAGGTCATTACCAAAGCCAAGATCAGGTATGAAAGTTGAAATTTTAGAAATATTCCTGATCGGGGTTATCATTTTTATTCAAATCGTCGTCTTTCTCCGCACGCGCCAGCAAATCAGCATTTTCAAGAATATCATTCCAAAAGTCGAAGATCTCAGTGTGGAAAAAATCCGACTACTGGTTTCGGATTTGGAGCGGCTTTCGCCGCGCGTCATTTTGGAAAACATTGGCAAGTTTCGGGGCAAGTACCAGGGTGCACCGGGTATTTATCTGCAATTGGCGGATAATAACGAGTCGGTAGAATCGCACCCCTTGTCCAGTACGTTTGGCGAACCGGAGGCGTCCGAGTCTGCTACGGTACTACCCAAAACCCAGGTTAATATCATCGACAGCAAAGCCGAAGCCAACCCGATTTTTACTAATATTCTTTTCTCGGTCAACAACTACCTCATTCGCAACCGGGGCGCGTCGTCGGATTTTAATTTGATCAAAGACATCGTGGAGCGCAACGTTGATGCGGTGGAGGAAGACATCAATTTGTCGATCAGCGTACCGCTGTATTTGGGTTTGATGGGTACGATGCTGGGCATTGTCATTGGCTTATTCAGTATGCCGGATATGTCGGTCGTAGTGGATGCGCAGGCTAATAATTTGCTGCTGAACGATGGCATTTCGTCGCTAATCGGCGGGGTAAAAATCGCGATGATCGCCAGCTTTACCGGCTTGGCGCTTACGATCATCAATTCGGGTGGTTCGTTCAAAGGTTCGCGAACTTTGGTGGAGGCGCGGAAGAATGAGTTTTACACGTTCGTGCAGGTCGAGTTGCTGCCAATTATTAACCAGGGATTGGCGGCGACGCTGGAATCTTTGCAGCGCAATCTGATGAAGTTCAACGGCGAGTTTACCGACAACCTGAAAAACCTATCGGGTATTTTTGCCTCCAATACCAAGACCGTATTGGCGCAAAGGGATTTGCTTGATTCAATCGATAAGATGAAAGTGTCGGAAATGACGCAGTACAACCTCACTGTATTACAGCAATTGGAGCAATCGGTGAAGCAATTTGAGAAATTCAACGGCTCGATGATGAACGTTAACGCCTTTGTGATCAACTCGGAGCGTATCGTAGATCGTACTAATCAACTGCTAGAAAGGACGGATAATTTTAAAACAATCGCCGATAATCTAAGCAGTAAGCTCGATCAAAGTCAGCAGATTATCAATTTTATGACGGGGCACCTGGAAAACCTGGAACAACACAAGGCCTTCACGGCCAATACCGTCGCCGACGTGGGACACGCTATTTCGGGCTCCTTCAAGGATTTGGAACAACATATTCTCAATTCCAGCGAGGCCGTAAGGAAGTTTACTGTGGACGAAGCAGAATTGCTGCGACAGGCGCTATCCGGTAGTCAGAACAGCCTGAACAACTTGAAGCACCTGTCCACGATCACGCAGGAGGTGTCGGAGTTCAAGGATAGCGCGACCACGCAGGCTGAACGCACGCGCCAACGGCTCGACGAACTCAATGGCAAAGTGGCGACTCTGCTGGGACTACTCACCAAAGCCGAGGAGACGCGCGCTAGCCGCAAACTTGGTGCGCGATTCAAGCGGATGATTTCCGGAAAATAGCCGCGCATGAAATCCCAAAACTCCGGTTTTTTCTGGCCCAGTTTCGCCGACTTGATGACGAGTCTGTTCTTCATCATGCTGGTGCTGTACGTGCTGACCTACCTGAAACTCACCAACCAGCAGCGCGTCACGCAACAGCAACTCAACAAAATCAAGGAGGTGCAGGCGGCGGTGAAGGAGTTGCCCCGGAAGTACTTCGCCTACGATTCGGTATACAAGCGGTTTTCGCTGGTGCAGAATATTCAATTTGCCCAAAAGAGCGATGTCATTCGGGGCGGCGACGTGCAGTATTTGGTCAATGTCGGAAAATCCATCAACAACCTCATCGACACGCTTAAAACCAAGTATGCTGGGCAAGACATCAAGTACGTGGTAATTATAGAAGGCATGGCGTCAAAGGATAATTACCCCGACAACTACACGCTCAGCTACAAACGCGCTCTAGCCGTGCAAAATCTCTGGAATTCCCGCAACATTCGCTTCGATCAGACGATTTGCGAAGTGCAGGTAGCGGGTTCCGGCACGGGCGGCATCGGGCGTTTCCCGCGCGCTCAGGAAACCAGAAATCAGCGGATCCTGATTCAGATCGTGCCGAAGATTGGGGAGATCAAAGTGGAGTAAACCTCATGTCAAATCGAACAACGCCTTCAACTCGGTAGCTTCTTCGGGGTTCATTCTTCCGGCCAGAACGAGGCGAAGTTGGCGGCGGCGCAGGGCGCTTTTGTAAAGTTCTTTGTCAGACTCAGTTTCGGCAATAAGCTCGGGTACTTCGATGGGGCGGCCATTTTGGTCGACGGCCACAAAGGTGTAAAACGCAGTATTGGTGCTCACGCGGTTTCCCGCCGGAATATCCTCGGCCCACACTTCCAGATAAACTTCCATCGACGAATTGAACGAGCGCGTCACGCGGGCATGCATCGTCACGATGTTACCGAGTTTGATGGGCTCAGTAAAAGACACGTTGTCGACTGAGGCCGTCACGACGATGCGGTTGGAGTGCTTCTGAGCCGAAATAGCCGCGCAAATATCCATCCAATGCAGCAGTCGCCCGCCCATAAGATTGTTGAGCGTGTTAGTGTCGTTAGGCAACACCATCTCAGTCATGATTACTTCAGAAGCAACGGCAGGCTTTGGTTTAGGCATTTTTTTGTTGAAGTGTTTATTTGGGGAATTGTAGGCGTGTAGGCTACTTTATTCTGATTCAAGCGCTAAACAACTAAACCTCTAAACAAATAAACGATTACACGATTCAACGATTACACATCAAAGATCCGGACAGCGCGTTTTTCTTCGCATTTTAGTGAAGTAGGTAGTCGTTAAAATGTAGTTTGCTTTGACGCTGAGGAACACGTAGGAATCTTTTACTTTGGGATTGCCCCGTATATTGCCGGGCGTACGGGCAGGTTGGCCGATTTCGCCGCTCCGGTCGGAAAGGCGGCGGGCCCAATCACTGGGAAGTTGGTCGGGTTGCGGGTAAGTCGTGCTGACGTCGTCAAGGTAGTCGGAATTCAGGAAGTTGTTGCAAAGCTCTGAGCCCGCACTCCAGCGGTCGGTAATCCTGACGTTAAACCCGATTCCTGCCGCGATCAGGAAAGGCAATCGCGAATACCGCACGCTTTCGGTTTGAAGAGGCGCTAGACTATGCCAGGTTCCGTCGAGTTTGGCTTTGGGATTAAGATACGTAGTACCAATTCCCGCAAAAAGATAGGGGTTGACTCTTGGCTTTTGGGAGAACGGGAGAAGCTCAGCCTGGGCTCCAACATAAAAGTCGGGATTTCGGGTGCGAAAAGATAAGTTATTCTTGAAGTTGCGGGAGTACTTTTGGTCGGCGCGAACTTGGTAAAAACGAAGTTCGCCACGCAGGCTGAAATGCTCCGCCAATCGATACTGTCCCCCAATAGCAAGGTTAGGCCCCAAGCCCAGATGCCCAAAATCGACACCATCGATGAGGTCACCCATGTAGTAGGCTATACCTGCTCCGCCCGTAAGCGTAATGATTCCTCTGGTCGGAATATTACTTCCCAAGCCTTCGATTCTATTTTGAGCCCAGGATTTCGGGCTACCAATCAGAACAAGAAAAAGAGATCCTACAAGAAAAACAATTCGATTCATATGGGTCGTCACGGCTTTGGATTTCAACGAAGCTCCGGACAAATATCATAAGCCGGTGGATAGGAAACGAAAAAAGCCGGAATAAATCCGGCTTTTCTACGCTTAAAGTGAAAGGCACTACGCGATTTCAATGCCATTTTTAATTACCTCACCCAAAAAAACACTGTCGTCAAAATCCCGCTCGATCAGCACAGGTTCGATGCGATCATCGACTTTTTTGCGCAACTGCCACAGCAAAGGGCTCACCGAGAAGTAATCTCCCTCGATGCGGTCGACCACCACGGCAACATCGATCTTACCCTCCCCGGAATAGGTTTCACTGGCGCAGGCCCCAAAGAGGTACACGCTTTCAAGCGGGAAATGATCCTGCAACAAAAGCCGGTACGCCCTGACCCTATCGATCGCCTCTCCCCTATTCATTATCATTGTTTGGATTGTTAGGTGTTGGGGTAATAGGTATTAGGTTATTAGTTATTAGGTTGTTAGGTCAATTCGCCGGAGCATTTAGGACGCTACATGAAGATTGTTAGATCACCCGAGGAGCACAAATCTCATCATTCATCACTCATATCTCAATTCCTCCGCTTTACCGAGCCCGCGCCGGAGCTACTTGAACGTACCTGATTTACGCTGCCAGAATAGCGGATGCTGCTGGCTCCGCTGGCGTCAGCTTGCAGGGCGTTATTGGCCACGACAGATGCGTTGCTGGCTCCCGAAGCGTCGATGTTGGCTTCTTTAACCGGAAAATCTTTGCCGTCGAAAATGGAAGCACCCGACATTTCGCCTTCGAGGCGATTGGCACTACCGCTCAGGATGAGACGGGAAGCGCCGGATAGGTCTACGACAACTTTTTCGGCCGAGAAGTCCATGTCAACCTTCGAGGCGCCCGAAACGTCGATGTCCATGCCTCGTCCCCCCCGAAAGCCCGTTACCTTGGCCGTGCAGGCACCTGAAAAATCGATGCCATCCAGGTTGGGCATGGTGATTTCGACCGACACTCCCTTGCGGTTTTTGGTCCAAGATCTATTCTTGTACCCCATTTTGAATTTCCCCCGGCTCACGTCATATTCCAGATCGTCGAGATCGTCTTCGCGGCCTGTCACCGTGACGCGGTAGCTACTGCCTCGCTCGACGTTGATTTTGAAGGCGCTGCCCAAATCGAGTTTGTTGAAGTCCGAGACTTTCAGGGAGCGAGTGCGCTCGGGTCCCCGGTCTTGTGCGGCGCATGAGGTCATGGCAAGGAGGACCAGGCAAAAAACAAGTAATTGTTTCATAGGATTTGTTGGTTTTGGTTGGGTACTACATCAAGCGACAATAGAGGGATGGATGTTGCGCCCAAAAAGTTGCTTCAGGAGCGTATTTTTATTGACGCGATTCAATTTTACTGGGTCCGACGGTTACTTTCTGGATCTTTGGAATTTTGCCAAACTCGGCCCGGCTGGCCCCTATGGCCTTGACGTCGGCCTCGTCTATTTGCATTTCCGTACCATTCAATTGGCAAGCTCCGGCCAGGGAAATATCCACCTGGCGGGCACGACCTTTCAACGTGGTTTTTGAGGCCCCCGCCGCATCAATTGACAAGCGGTCGGCGCGTACATCGAGTTCTGCTTCTACGGCCCCCGTCAGATCGGCATCGAGGCGGCTGAGGTTGCGAAAGCCAGACACGCGGGCTTTGCTGGCCCCCGAAAGCTGCAGACTCGTGATGTCGGGCATGGTGATACGCAGGCCAATTCTTCGATCATTTATACTAAATAAGCCGGACTCATCCCCTTTCTTGACCAGCAATGTACCGTTGTCGACGCTTACCGCTAGTTCGTCTACATCGTCTTGCGCACCATCGGCCGATACGGTAAAGCGGTCGCCTTGCCTGATTTCAATGGCATAGGCCCCGCCGATATCGATCTTCTGGAAGTCTGCCACGGCGTACTCTTTCGTAAATTCGCCCCGTTCTCCTAATGACAACGCACTACCACTTTCCCCCTCATCGTAGAAGGATTGCTCGTAGTTATCTTCATTGTTTTGTTCAATCAGGTACTTCTCGGGCAGATTGAGGCACACCAGTCCGGAGTCGCGCTTGACGGCCCAGCGAAGCATCGTCCAGTCCTCGCGGTCACCGTTGCGATCCAGCTCGCGGTACTGATCACGCACGTCCCAATTGGATAGCTCGCGGTACGCGCGGTAAAAAAAATCATGCGTCATCACAAACGGGCGATCGTAAGGCATCAGCAGTCGCAACCGCACCTGTTGGTCGCGGTACTTGCCACCGGAGACCAGCGTGGGTTCTTTATCGAATCGTAGTAAAGAATCTTTTTGCTGGATACCATAGTTCAGGTCCATCGCGTTGCGACGCGCGTCCTCCCGCGACCGTCCCTTAGCCGATATTTCCCGCTCCACCTTAACGCTGTCGCCCGCGTAACCTTCGATCATGAGCCTGACTTCCCAGTCGTTGCTGTTGTCACCGTCATTATCGTATTCATCGAGGATAGGCGTGCCGTTGATGGCGTACCGGTCGGTTTGCTGGATTTCGCCCCGACGGGCGAAGTTCTGCTGGTACATGATACCCGTAGAGGCCGAGCCGATAAGGCCGACAATCCAGAGTCCGGCCAGCGTCAGCCACACGGTACCGCTCGCTACCCGGCGGTTGGCCAGTAGCGTAAGGCCGAGCAATAGCACCACAACAAAAGGAATGCCGACCAGGAGCGCAACGGAGAACAGCAGCGTCGAAGGTGCTTCGTGCAGCAGAAGCATCGGTGGAATGTTACCGAAAGGCATCACCTCCCGCAAGCTCATCCCTACGCTGCCGCCCACCACCAGTCCGATCAGCGCGGCCGCGCCCACCGCGACCAGAATGGCGCCAATCAGGATACGGAATATGGGTCCGATCCCCTTCAAGAGTTTTCCCAAACCGTTAATAATGGCCGCAATGGCTCGGAAGGGAAAGAGCAGCAGCCGCGTCACTCCCGATTCGCCCGTGGGCGTTTCTTCCAGATTTAGGCCGCGCTTGATGTTGGTCTCGATATTGGTGAGCGTGATGGGCTCGCCCTGCATCTCCATCTTTTCGGTGAGCGTTTTAGCCGTAGGCGAGATAATCCAAAGTACGATGTAGATCAGGAAACCGGTACCGAACAAAAACACGGACAGCACCCACAGGAATCGCACCACGCCTAGGTCTACGCCAAAGTACGAGGCTACGCCCGCCGCTACGCCGCCCACGACTTTGCGGTCGGGATCGCGGTAGAATTTTTTGATGCTTTTATCCTCTTCCAGCGCGTTAGAACCGGGAAAAGCGATCCACATGGCGATATAGACTAGCATTGCCAAACCGCTTACTGAGCTGGCGAAATTACCGTCGTTATTCACCATACTGAAGCCGACCATCATCCCGGTGCCTACGGGCAGGCCTATAAATAAGAAAAGAAAAGCCAGCCGTACCCATAGTGGGTCTACGGTGAAATAATGGGCAACACCGGACGCCACGCCGCCGATCAACTTGCGGCGCAGATCGCGGTACAGGCGACGTGGAGCCGAGGCTGCCCCCGCCGAATTTGGCGCAAAAGTTTCGGCAATGGGCGGACTGGTGTACAGCCGGTCCGAAGCCGCCGACTGGGTACGGCCCGAGGCGGCGGCCAAAGGCTCAGTGAGTAAATCCTCGGCTTGCTCGATGGCTTCGAAGTCGGCCACGCTGCCCATCGCGGCAATGAGCTCGTTCACATCGTCGAGCGAGATGACCTGCTTGCTTTCGGCTTTTTGCTTGGCGATGAAGCGCTCGGCCACCCGGCCTTCGATGTCCGACAGGATTTCGTTGCTATCTTCGAAAGCAGAAAAGTAGCGCTGCACCGAACTGAGGTAGTTTTTAAGTTTTTCGTAGCCATCTTCCTCGATGTAGAAGACGACGCCGCCGATATTGATACTAATGGTCTTTTTCATGGTAGTAGTTGATCGAATGTCTGGGATAAGTTCAGGTCAGGAATTATTTGGACGTGTCGGCAGTGGCCTCGGTTTTCTTGATGATCATCTGCACTGAGGCGGCAAGATCGAGCCAGGTACTTTGCATGGCTTCCAAAAACTGCCGCCCTTCGTCGGTCAGTACGTAGTACTTGCGGGGCGGACCCGATGATGATTCCACCCATTTGTAGTCGAGCAGACCAGCATTTTTGAGCCGGGTCAGCAACGGGTATAGCGTACCCTCCACCACCATGATGCGGGCCGAGGTTAGCTGTTCGAGCATATCGGAAGCGTATACCTCGCCGCGCGAAATAACGTGCAGAATGCAGAATTCCAGGATTCCCTTCCGCATCTGTACCTGGGCGTTTTCAACTTTCATATATTCTTAGATTTTGGATCGGTCCGCCGAAGCGGTTGGACGTTGGATATTGGACTTTGGACAAGAGGATTTAGAAAGTCAAATATCTAAGATCCAAAGTCCCGCGTCTTCTTCTTCATGGCTAATAGATACAAACGCATTCTTTCACTTACAACACGACAAAGGTATGGAAAGGTACTTTGCTATGCAAGGTACTTGGTCATTTAGAATTTAGCCTGAATGACGAATGGCGCTAAAGCTGGGCCGAATGGTTATTTTTGCGGGATAGCCATTTACCTACACCTGATGAATTCTGAAAATAGAACCCCCAAAGTACTTTCGATCATTGCCGCCATGAGTGAAAACCGTTGCGTAGGGCAAGACGGGCACTTGCCCTGGAAACTGCCCGATGAGTGGGCGTATTTCAAAAAAACCACCCACGGCAAGCCCTTCCTGATTGGCCGCACAAGCTACGAATCGCCCGACGGGCTATATTCCAGTTACCGCAACGTGGTCGTGAGTTCGCAGAAAAACCTCGCCCTACCCCACCAACCCGCCGAACAAGCGCACAGCCTCGCCGAAGCACTGGCCCTGCTGGCCGACGAAGAGGAGGTCTTCGTGCTAGGCGGCGCGAGTATTTTTGAAGAATTGCTCCCCAGGGCAGACAAGCTGTACCTAACGATTGTTCATACCACGGTAAACGGCGACGCTTTTTTCCCCGAAATAAATTGGGCGGATTGGGAGGAGATCTATTCAGACTGCCACGAGGCGGACGAGAAGCACGAATTTGCGTTTTCAATGAAAAGGTACCAACGCATCAGGGAATTGGATTAGCCTTACCCGTCTTCTGCCACGTCCCGACGTCATGTAGAAATACGTTGAAATCAACGAAGCCACGGATGCCCTTGACGTACCCTTTCTCGCTGTGCTGCCAGAAGAGCACGTTGGTACTTTCGGCCAGGTCGTCGAGGCGGGCGCGGGAGTAGCCCGCCAGCCAAAGCGGGTACTCGTCGAAGTTACCAACGATGTATTTTTGGTAAAAATGGGCGTTGGTATAAATCACGGGCCGCAGGCCATAGTGCTTTTCCACCAGATCGAGCCAGTTGGCCACGCCTTTCAAAATGATTTCGGGCGGCTTACCAGCCTCTATTTCCAAGTCGAGCACGGGCGGCAAATCACCCCGCAATAACTTAACCCGCTTGATAAAGTGCTCGGCCTGTCGCGTCGATAGCACCCGGGGATTATAAAAGTGATAGGCTCCGCGCCGCATTGCCACGCGGCGGGCCTCGGACCAATTACGGGTGAATTCGCGGTCGGCGTGGGTCGCGCCCTCGGTGGCCTTAATGTACACGAAATCGATGCGCACGCTGCCGCCCTGGGCCTTTTTGAGCTGGTCCCAGTCGATGCGGGCGTTGTGGTGCGACACGTCTATGCCGTGCACCGCGTAGCGTAGTGGCAGCCGAATCCCGAACGGCCGAACGTAAGTCCATTCGTTCTCGTTGCGGTGGCTCATCCACCAAACCCCCAGTGATACCAGCACCACGATGCCGCCCAACACCAGCCAGCCTTTGAGGGGCAGCGGTGGATTACTCGGTTTTTGCAATAAGTCGGACAGTCGGTTTTTTGGGGCCATGGCGCGGCGAAATTATAAAAAAAGCCGCTCGTTGAGAGCGGCTTTCTGAATATAAAATCACGGTGCCTTACTTATTGGGCTGTGGGGTATAACGAAGATAAGGCTTCACTTCAGTCACACCTTTGCTAAATCGCTTGTGTGCGTCCTCCGTACTGATCGAGGGCGACACGATCACATCGTCGCCATCTTCCCAGTTGGCGGGCGTGGCTACGGAGTGGTCGGCAGTCAGTTGCAGCGAATCCACTACGCGCAGCAATTCATTGAAATTGCGGCCCGTCGATGCCGGATAGGTGAGCATGAGTTTAATTTTTTTATCAGGGCCGATGATGAACACCGAGCGCACGGTCCCCTTTTCGCTAGCGTTGGGGTGGATCATATCGTAGAGTTCCGCTACCTTTCGGCCTTCATCCGCGATGATCGGAAAGTTAACATCCACGCCCGCAACTTCCTTAATATCAGGAATCCAGCGGTTGTGCGAGTCGAGATCGTCCACACTGACGGCGATCACTTTCACGCCGCGCTTTTCGAAATCGCCTTTCATCAAGGCAGTTTTACCGAGTTCAGTGGTACAAACCGGTGTAAAATCGGCGGGGTGCGAAAACAGCATTCCCCAACCATCGCCTAACCATTCATGAAATTTAATGGGTCCCTGCGTGGTGTTGGCTTCAAAATCAGGGGCAATATCTCCTAATCTGAGTGACATAATAATGAATTGGTTTTGGTTTTAAATCAGTTCTCTTTCATAATCTACCTAGCTGGTAGACTGATTCAACAAAAGCCACTGCCGTTTCATTCCGACCCAAGGGCTTTTTTACCAAAAACCAAAACGTTTTCTACTCTAAAACCGTAAATTCCAGTATGTCATATTTGCCCAGTACCCACTTACCGTCGTAGCGATCGTAGCCAATTTGCATCTTGCAATGGTAGCGCTCGCGGGTTTTTGCATCCTGCAGCGTCATCGAAATGGTTCTTTCAAGGTAATCTTCCCGGTCGAGGCGCCCGTCGATGTTTATTCCCACAAACTCCGACGGACTGGTAAAGTTCCAGGTCCTGACCGGATTGCCAAAGCCCGGCAGGGCATACTCGACTTTCTTACCCAGCAAATCCTGCTTTATTTGTTCCAGACTCACGCCCTTGCGTTCCGTCTTACGCTCAGAAGGTTGCTCGGTGCAAGCGATCAAACCCAAAAACAGTATCAGTAAAATTCCCCTCATCCTCATATTTGTAGCAGGCGTTGATTTGTCTTGCAAGATACCGAAAAAGGGCGCCAGTAGATGGCGGTTCTGGATGAAAGGTCCAAAAACCAAAACAGCCGCCTCACTGGAATGTGAAGCGGCTGTTTATGCTTGGTGGAGAATATCGGATTCGAACCGATGACCTCTTGCATGCCATGCAAGCGCTCTAGCCAACTGAGCTAATCCCCCGCGTATAGTGTTTTCCGTGTCTTTTACTCTGAAACGGAGTGCAAAGATGCGGGTCAATATTTTATTTCGCAAATTTTTTCTCCGATTTTTCACGAAAAAAAATTAGCGATTTATCTTTATTTGAAACAAATGTTTAAACCTTACGTTGTAAAGGTATAGCTGCGTCATTTGAGAGCCCTTGTAGAACCTTTAATGGGGATTTTCGAATTAAAAGAATTATTTGTCTGTTACCGAACGAGGTATGCCCTGCTCCCTGCTAAAATACTTTTGGGTACTTTTGACAACTGCCCCTCCCATTAGAAATCCATTGACGCGGGCTTTTGCTATTCCAAAACTTCCGCCTCCCCCTGAACTCTCCTATGAAAGCCAAAGACAAAGTGCGTTTTGTCAATAAGGACAAAAACCAATTTTTTAATATTCTCAGAAAGCGCGTCGACCAGCATTTTGTCGACAATAAATTGTCGAAACACGCTAACGGTACGATGGTTCTCAAAACTGTTGTGCTGCTTTGCACTTACATCCTGCCATTCGTGTTTATGCTGGCGTTCCATCCTCCTTTGGCGTTGAGCTTGTTGCTTTGGTTTGTGATGGGACTAGGTATTGCCGGCATCGGTATGAGCATCATGCACGATGCTAACCACGGGGCCTACTCCGAAAACGAAGGCGTTAATAAGTGGGTGGGGCGCTCGATCAATCTGGCGGGCGGCGGCGTCCTGAACTGGAAGCTGCAGCATAACGTGTTGCACCACATGTATACGAACGTAGTACCGCTCGACCAGGACATTCAGGATCGACTGGTGGTGCGTCTCTCCCCGCACACCGAGGTACACGGAGTTCACCGCTTTCAGTGGATCTACGCCTTCTTTTTTTACGGCATCCTGACGCTCTATTGGGTGGTCGGAAAGGATTTCGTGCAACTTGCCTCATTCACTAAGTCGGGCGTCAATACGCAGAGCAAGCGTGAAAATAGCATTACACTGGCCAACCTCATCATCATAAAGCTGCTTTACTTCGCCGTTTTCTTTTTTGTTCCGATTTACTTTTTCAATTTCTCGTTTGGAGAGATTCTGGCGGGTTTTCTACTGATGCACTTCACGGCGGGCATCGTGTTAACGGTGATTTTTCAATTAGCCCACACCGTTGAAGGTACCGATCACCCGCTGGTCAACGAAAACGGCGTGATCGAAAACGATTGGGCAATCCACCAGTTGCAAACCACGGTCAATTTTTCGCGCCGTAGCAAGTGGATTTCCTGGTACGTGGGTGGACTCAACTTTCAGGTTGAGCATCACCTTTTTCCAAAAATTTGCCACGTGCATTACCCCGACATTGCCCCCATTGTAAAGCAAACCGCCGAAGAGTTTGGCCTCGTGTACATGGAAAACGAATCATTCAATGACGCTTTCATGTCGCACGTGAACACCCTTCGGCGGTTTGGCCGCTTGCCCGAATGGAACGAGGCGATTGGTTGAGCTTACTACTTTCCCCCGCCCCCGAACATTCTGGAAATTCCCCAAATTACGACGCCAATCACGACGACGACCAGGATAACGCCAGTGTAGACGCCTCCCTCGAAAATACTCCCTATTGCATCACAACTCGTGAGTGTAATGGTTAATAAAAAGAGAATCAGATAATTAGTGTAGTTGGTAAGGGCTTTCATAAAGATTTATTTAAGGGTGAGTTATTGACGTACTCTTTGTATCAAAATTGTGCCATTAATATCATTACTATTGGGCCTTTCAGTTTGTTAAATATCGGTAATGGTCTTTATTTCATCATATTCCCCACCCTATCTTTGTTACGGATTTAAATTAAACTGTCCGTAATGATGAGAAATCTTCAATCGACCAGCACTGTATTCAGACTAACCTTCATCTGCTTGATAGCCGCTGCCTTGCTATCTTGTAGCGAGAATGAGCCATCGACGATTACGGTTAAGGGCAATTTAAAGAACTTGCCCGCCGGCAGTGTCGTTTTGGTGGCACTTAGATCAAATAAATGGAAGACAATTGACTCGATCAGCACGAAGGACGGGTTGTTTGAATTCAACCTATCAGCAGCAGAGTTCCCCGATCCTATACTCGTGGAGCTCAATCATTACGATAATGATCGTATCAAAAGACCAATCGTATTCAAAACCGGAGTGAAGGGAAAAGCCGGTTATGGCGGAATAGAAGCCACCAGTGAATTCTATTTAGAGGATGGTGTGGAGATAAGTGGTCCTGTGGAAATAGAAGACACCGGATGGTATAAGCGCATTTATACCAATAAGCCCAACCTGATGGGTCGTCAATCCCGCGTCATGTACGAAGATACGGCCAGTTTTGGAATCAGCGCCAATCTTGGCAAATTGGCGGGCTTGATCAAGCAGCATCCTTACTCTTTCTACTACCTCGAAACGATACGAAGACGGGGCACACGGCTCAGTGATGCTCAGTTTACTACCCTGTTCAACGAATTTAACCAGGATGTCAGGGAAAGCGAAACGGGCAGGGAAATGAAAGATTACTTTGAAACCAGGAGTACACACAAACTCACGCCTGCCACGCTCCTACCCGATCAAAACGGGAACTTGCAGCCTGTTCTTGGTCCGAAAGCCGAGCTCAATATGGTTGTACTTTGTGGACAGTGTGAATTAGAAATTCCGGAATTGAAGAAAATTCATCAACAGTTTGCGGGGAACGAGGCTTTTAAAATGGTATCCATTTCAATGGATGAAGAAAAAGCAGCTGTCAATGATACAATGGAACAAGAAATTATTCCTTGGCAGCAGCTGAGAATCACAGCCGAAGCTAATAGATTCGCCTACCAGTTATTTGGTTATAAGAGTGTTATACCACTTATCCTTTTTGTGGATAAAAAGGGTAAGATCCTCGATAAGCATTTGGGGTATAGTGAAAAATCAATTAAGGAGTTTACTGATTTTATCTCTAAAAAAATTTCCACTACAACCAGATAGTTCTTAACCAAACTCCTCAATCCACCGGGATCAGCGCCTGCCGATCCGCCTCCAATAACATTTCGAATAGTTTTACCGTAGCCTCCGCGTCGCCCGCCGCGCGGTGACGGTTTTGTACGTCGATGGACAGACTCTGACAAATATTACCCAGGCTGTACGATTTGTAGCCGGGGAAAATCTTCCGGCTCAGCCGCACGGTACAAAGCTGCTCGCGGTCGAAATATTCGTCGAGCCACTGAAATTCTTTCTTAAGAAAATTGTAATCAAAATTCACATTGTGCGCCACAAACCAGGCGTCGCGCGTGAGGGCGCGCACTGAGTCGGCAATTTCGTCAAAAGTTGGCGCGTGTCGCACCATCCGGTTGTCGATGCCCGTGAGCCGGGTAATGAAGGGCGGAATGGACGTTTGAGGATTGACCAGCGATTGGAACGAATCGACGACCCGCTGGCCGTCGTGGCGAAAAATGGCGATCTCGGTGATGCGCGTCGGCCCCTTAACGCCCCCCGTGGTTTCTATGTCGACGATGGAATACAAAAAGAATTATGAGGTATGAAATATTGAATATGAGATGCAAGGACAGTCTCCGCTTTTGCTTTGATCGACCTTAGCCCAAAATTAGAAAATCCTCGCCAGACGACGAGGATTTTCCTAGGTACTGCAAGATTATTCACCCATTCGCTCATTCTACATTCGCTCATTCTATTTGAAACGCAATTGGTATTGTGAAGCGTACCCGCACCGGGCGGCCGGATTGTTTGCCGGGGCGCCAGTTAGGCATTAGGTTGATAACGCGTAGTGCTTCCTCGTCGCAACCAAAGCCGATGCCTTTGATAGTTTTAGCGTTCTGGATTTTGCCGTCGGAACCC
Source organism: Cytophagales bacterium (assembly GCA_038242095.1). Classification (GTDB taxonomy): domain Bacteria; phylum Bacteroidota; class Bacteroidia; order Cytophagales; family Spirosomataceae; genus Persicitalea. The sequence continues at coordinate 10,677 of JBBSSJ010000010.1, read as the reverse complement.
ACCGTAAACTCAACGAACACGCGCCCCTGAACACCCGCCTGAGCGGCAGCGCGGGGATATTTCAGATTCTTTTGCAGGAAACTGGCAAATTTCTCCTGCCCGCCTTCGTATTCCGGCTGCTGTTCGGCGAAAAGCAGCGTTTTTTCTTCTTCGGCTTTTAGTCCAATCACCTCGCCACGACTTGGTGGAGCCGTAGCCGCGGGCGGAACGAGCAGCTCAACCAACACATCGCCATCGACAGTCTTCTGCCCGGCCTGAGCATTTTCCAGCATTTCGACCGTGGGCGGTTGGTGCTCTTCGACTACCTGCTCATCGGGTAGCACGGCAGGCGGCAGCGAACGTACCGACTTAACCGTGGGCGGCGGAATCTCGGCGGGTGGCGGGATGACGGGCGTAATTTTCTCGGGAGTGATCTTGATGGTTCTGGCTTCAACCATCCAAGCCACCGCCTTATCGTCCGTAGTTTTCAGGCGCGCATACAATTCCGGCAAAAGAAACATGAGCAGGAAAATTCCGACGCCGATCACGGTGGCGCGCTGCACATTACCGCTGTACTCTCGCCGCAAAACGTAAGCCCCGTACAGCTTGTTGCGGTGCTCGAAAACGATATCGTTCAAGGTCTCATTCATGGCTAACAGATCCTTATGCTCACTATTCAAATCCCGCAAAACGTCGGGGTCCACCTCGCGGCGCAGGGCCTCGATCACCGCTTCCAGCGGCATCCCACGCCAGAGCCGCTCTTCAGCTTCACAAGCCAGGTGATCGAGCAATTCCGGTTTTAGGGCGTAACTCAACCCTCTCTCTTCCAAGTAGCGATTCAGTTCGGCAAGGCGGTTGTCGGTGAGGCGTTTCATAAGTTTTAAGAGTTAAAAGTGAAACGGGGAAGGAAAAATATTTAATATATTGAAGGTCAATATTTTACTACAACAACATTTGAGCGTCAGGACTTTTAAGTCTAAGAAGATACCCTTTTAACCCTCTACCTTCGACCCTTCCCCATCTCCCTTTCAACCTTCATCCTTTCACCCCAAATTACGTTTCGGTACCACGCTCGGTGGCGTGATCAGCATTTTCATGGCTTGCATGAAACGTTCGAGATCGTTGGTTTTGGTACGGGCGGTTTCAGTGCCTTGCGTCGTGAGGGCGTAGTACTTGCGCATCCGGCCATCCACCGCCTCCGATTCGGTTTTGAGCAAGCCTTCCTGCTCCAGCTTATGCAATACTGGGTATAGCGCGCCAAATGTCAAATTGATCTCGCCCGCTGTGCGTTCTGTGACTTGCTGCGTAATTTCGTAACCGTACATCCGGTCGCAATCCGACAGCAAATTCAGGACAATTGTCTTCAAAGTTCCTCTTACGTACTCCTGGCTGGTGCTTTTTTCCATTTTATGCGTTTGGCCTTCGCGGGTGGCGATAGCGCTCTTTGGTTTATTTGTTTACTAGATTCGTTGGGTCAAATATATATATAAGTTTTCTATATATTAAAACTTTTTCTAAAAACTTTTTCAATCCTGTTCTTCCAGCGGAATCGAACGGTTGATTCGCTCTTCCAGCGAGATGATGGTTTCGGTGCGCTGAATACCCTTCACTTTCTGAATTTTGTCGTGCAATACCTCCCGCAAGTGCCCCGTATCACGACAGACGATCTTGGCAAAAAGGCTGTACACGCCCGTGGTGTAATGAATATTGACGACCTCGGGAATTTTTTCCAAAGCAGACGCCACATCTTCGTAAAGTGAGCTTTTGTCAAGATATACACCCAGGAAAGCGCTGATGTCCCAGCCTAGCTTGGCGGGATCGATGATGAGTTGTGAACCTTTAACGATCCCCAACTGCTCCATCTTTTTCATCCTGACGTGGACCGTGCCGCCCGACACGTTGACGCGCTTGCCGATTTCTGTGTAAGCAAGTCCCGCATTGTCCATCAAAATCGACAAAATTCTCAGATCAGTGTTATCAATTTCTGAATTTTTATTCATTCTATGTTCTGAAATTACGATTCGTTCAACAAATCAGCCTATTCGCTATGAATATGCTAAATTACCGGACTTTTTTATAAAAAAATTTTAATTTCATATTCATATCCCTTACCTTTGCAACGTCAATATACAGAAACGGACTTCTCGTCCTGCTATGCTGACAATGTTTTTTACAATCTTGTAGGATGATGAAACTGGCAGCCATGCCCTCCTGTCTCGGGGGTGGTGATCCGGGATAAACACGATATAATGCCGACTTGTCGACTGGGGTTGACCACCAAGTATTTGTATCGCGGCTAACCGCACCGTGGGTGGTTCGACTCCCCCTCCTACAGCTAATCTTCTCTTCAATTTTGAAGCGTTCGGGCCGCCCCGCGCTTCGGCGGACCGATTGAGTGAGTGATAGAATATTTAGGCGTTAGCCCTATTCTATCATTCACTCAATCATTCTACCATTCAAAATTAGTTTTCTCTCATTTGGTTTTTAGTTTGTTGATGAAGTGTAATTCGACACGTGGGCTCGCCTTGAAGCCTGCGTGTTTTTTTGTGTAGCGCCTATTTGCCAACTTGCCCATGTTATTTCCTTAAAACTGAGAAATCCGACTGCCGATAGCTAACCGCCCTCTATGATTCAAAACGACGCCGTTGTCCTGGGCCTGCTAATGCTTACGCTAGGCCTGATTTTCTATACCGCCTCGCTGCCCCAGCGAGGTTGGGTAAAGTTCTACGGCGTTGTGCCGCCGCTTTTGCTGTGCTATTTCCTGCCCGGTATATACAACTCCGTTGGCCTCATCAACGGCTCCGAATCGCAACTCTATCCCGTTGTTTCGCGCTACTTACTTCCCGCTTGCCTTGTCCTTTTTACGCTGGGCATGGATTGGAAATCGCTCGCCAAGCTCGGTCCGCCTGCCATCGTGATGATGCTGGCCGGAACGGTGGGCGTCATGCTCGGCGGGCCAATCGCCCTTTGGATTGTCAGCGAAGTCAGCCCCGGCACGGTGCAGGGCGAAGGTCCCGAAGCCGTGTGGCGGGGACTGGCGACCATTGCCGGGAGTTGGATCGGTGGCGGGGCCAATCAAACAGCCCTGAAAGAAGTTTTCCAGCCCAGCGACCGTTTGTTTTCGCAAGTCGTGGCGGTCGATGTACTGGTGGCTGAGATTTGGATGGCTTTGCTAATCTACGGCGCGGGTTACGCCACCCGAATCGACAAGCGCCTCCGTGCCGACAGCAGCCGCATCGCCGATGTGCAGCAGCGACTGGAAGGCGTTCAACTCGCCAACCAACGCATTCCTGCCACCGCCGACCTGATGTACTTGGGTGCGGTGGGCTTCGGTGCTACCGGTCTGGCGCACTGGCTGGCTGGCATCATCACGCCCTTCCTTGCCACAAATTATCCTAGTTTGGAACGTTACAGCCTGACCTCTTCTTTTTTCTGGATCGTGGCGCTAGTGACGCTGATGGGCTTGACGATGTCATTCACCTCGGTCCGTAAGCTCGAACACGTAGGCGCATCCAAGCTGGGCAGCGCATTTTTGTACCTGCTCGTAGCAACGATCGGGATGCAGATGGACCTGCGGGCCGTAGCCGACAATCCCGGTTTGTTCGCCATCGGGATTGTCTGGATGACGATCCATGCGGCCTTCGTCATTGGAGTAGCCAAGGGCTTCAAAATCCCCTTCTTTTTCGCGGCAGTGGGCAGTCAGGCTAACGTAGGCGGTTCGGCCTCGGCGCCCGTCGTGGCCGCCGCTTTTCACCCCTCACTGGCTCCGGTGGGCGTGATCCTCTCCATTTTGGGCTACGGGCTGGGCACGTACGCAGGCTACCTTACGGCCCTGATGATGCAGTGGGTCAGCGAAGGCTAGGATTCCTCGCTCGAAACTCCCCATTTACCCGTATCTTTGCACGAATTTTGAGCAAAGGACTACGCACTGAACTTCTTAGACTTTCGTCCGTTACACTACCAACAAACCATTTGACAGCATAAAGCCTACCGCTTATTGCCTACTGCCATTACATGAAGAACATCCGCAATTTTTGCATCATCGCCCACATCGACCACGGGAAAAGTACGCTGGCCGATCGGCTTTTGGAGTTTACCAATACCGTCACGCACCGCGAAATGCAGGCCCAGTTGCTCGATAACATGGATCTCGAGCGCGAGCGCGGCATCACGATCAAGAGCCACGCCATCCAGATGGATTACATCCACGAAGGCGAGATGTACACGCTCAACCTCATCGACACGCCTGGTCACGTCGATTTTTCGTACGAAGTGTCGCGCTCTATTGCTGCCTGCGAAGGCGCGCTGTTGCTTATTGACGCGTCGCAAGGCATCGAGGCCCAGACGATTTCTAATCTTTACCTGGCTATCAATCACGACCTAATTATCATTCCGGTACTGAACAAAATCGACCTGCCCGGCGCTATGCCCGAGGAAGTCACCGACCAAATCGTGGAACTGATCGGTTGCGACCGCGACGAAATCATTCACGCCAGTGGTAAGGAAGGCACTGGCGTTCCCGCGATTCTGGAGGCCATTATTCACCGCATCCCCGCGCCCAAGGGCGATCCCGACGGTCCGCTGCAAGCGCTGATTTTCGATTCGGTCTTCAACTCCTACCGGGGCATCGAGGTTATTTTCAGGATTAAAAACGGCCGCGTTCGCAAGGGCGACAAGGTTAAATTCATGGCAACGGGCCGCGAGTACTTCGCCGATGAGATCGGCACGCTGCGCTTGCAACAGCAGCCCAAAGACGTGGTGGAGTGTGGCGACGTGGGTTATCTCATCTCAGGTATCAAGGTAGCGAAGGAAGTAAAAGTTGGCGACACGTTCACGCATACCGACCGCCCTTCAACCGTCATGATTCGGGGTTTTGAGGAAGTAAAACCGATGGTATTTGCAGGGATTTATCCCGTCGACACCAGCGAATATGAAGAGCTGCGTGAGGCCATGGAAAAGCTGCAGCTCAACGACGCTTCGCTGGTGTGGGAACCTGAGACTTCTGCCGCGCTGGGCTTCGGTTTCCGTTGCGGCTTCCTTGGGATGCTCCACATGGAAATTATTCAGGAGCGCCTCGAACGAGAGTTCGACATGACGGTGATCACGACGGTACCTTCCGTGCAGTTCGTCGTGCACAATACGCGCGGCGAAACACTCAACGTGAGCGCGCCTTCCGAAATGCCCGAGCCGAACTTCATCAGCAGCATTGAGGAGCCCTACATTAATGCTCAAATCATCTCGAAGTCGGAGTACGTCGGCGCCATCATGACGCTGTGTATGGACAAGCGCGGGATGCTCAAGAACCAGATCTACCTCACTTCCGACCGCGTCGAGCTGCAATTCTCGATGCCGCTGGCGGAGGTGGTATTCGATTTCTTCGATAAACTAAAAACCATCTCGCGTGGCTACGCCTCGCTCGATTACGAACTGACCGGCTACCACGAATCCGATATGGTGAAGCTGGACGTGATGCTGAATGGCGACCGCATCGACGCGCTTTCGGCTATCGTCCACCGCAGCAAAGCATACGAGTGGGGCAAGAAATTGTGCGAAAAACTCCGCGAACTGATTCCACGCCAAATGTTTGAGATCGCCATTCAGGCCGCGATCGGTCAGAAAATTATTGCCCGTGAAACCGTAAAAGCGATGCGTAAGGATGTACTAGCCAAATGCTACGGTGGCGACATTTCACGGAAGCGCAAACTGCTCGAAAAGCAGAAGAAGGGTAAGAAGCGGATGCGTCAGGTCGGTAACGTCGAAATTCCGCAAGAGGCCTTTATGGCGGTTTTGAAGATAAGCTAGGCCCCAACTCATCATTAATCACCCATAATTCATAATTAATTTTCTATTTTTGGCTAACTGTATTGAAATCCCCTGAATCTGAAAACTTAGTATAAGGATATGGCAGAAGTAATAAGAATGCCCAAAATGAGCGACACCATGGAAGAAGGTGTCATTGCGGAATGGCACAAAAAAGTGGGCGACGAGGTAAAATCCGGCGATATTCTGGCCGAGATCGAGACGGACAAGGCCACGATGGACATGGAGGCTTATCAAGAGGGCATCCTGCTCTATATAGGGGTAGAAAAAGGTGACGCCGTACCCGTCAACGGCATCATGGCCGTTATTGGTGAAAAAGGCGAAGACTACAAAGGCTTGCTGGAGGGTGGTTCCAACGGTAAAGCCGAGGATAAGAAAGAGGAAAAACCCGCCGCCGAAACAGAAAAGGCCGCGCATAAGGCGGAAGCGCCAAAGGCTGAGAAGCCCGCCGCAAAACCCGCTGCTTCCAAAGAAAAAATTAACGCCACTTTGGTGCGTATGCCCAAAATGAGCGATACGATGGAAGAAGGCGTGTTGGTTTCGTGGCAGAAAAAAGTGGGCGATAAAGTAGCATCCGGCGATATTTTGGCCGAGGTCGAAACCGACAAGGCCACGATGGACCTGGAAGCTTATGAAGAAGGCACCTTACTTTTTGCCGGAATCGAAGAAGGCCAGGCCGTACCCGTCAACGCCATCATTGCCGTCATCGGTGAGGAAGGCGCTAATTTCCAGGCGCTCATCGACCGGGAAAATGGCGCGGATGAAGTCGACGAAGTTGCCGAGGATGATAAAATTGAAACCGTGACGCCTTCTGCATCTGCTAATACAAAGGAGGAGCGTTCCGAGACAACGGTCTCCAGTTCGGCTGACACCACGGAAAAGGCTTCAGAAACAAATATCTCTGCCGCTGACTCGGGCGACCGGATCAAGGCCTCACCCCTCGCCCGCCGTTTGGCCGAGGAGAAAGGCATCGACATCCAACAGGTACCCGGCACGGGCGACAATGGTCGCATCGTGAAGCGCGATGTGGATGAGTTTAAGCCCGCTGCCAAGTCGGCTCCGGTTGCTGAGCCGGCCAAAGTGGGGAAAGTGGAGCCCGCCATCGCGAAGGCTGAGCAGCCCGTGGCGGTTGGTAATTACGAGGATATTCCCATCTCTCAGATGCGCAAGACGATCTCGCGCCGCCTGAGCGAGAGCATGTTCACCGCGCCGCACTTCTACCTGACCATGGAAATTAACATGGACAAGGCAATGGCGCTCCGCCCGACGCTCAACGAGGTAGCGACGTCCAAGATTTCTTTTAACGATTTTGTGGTGAAAGCCTGCGCTTTGGCCCTCAAAAAGCACCCAAAAGTCAACTCGGCCTGGCTAGGCGACAAAATCCGCAAGTACGACTACGTGAACATCGGCGTGGCCGTCGCGGTGGACGAGGGCCTGCTGGTTCCCGTAGTCCGCGACGCCGACAAGAAAACGTTGTCTGTTATTTCTGGTGAAGTGAAAGAATTTGCTGGAAAGGCCAAGGACAAGAAACTGCAACCCAAGGATTGGGAAGGCAATACATTCTCGATTTCTAATCTGGGTATGTTCGGCATCGACGAATTCACGGCGATCATCAACCCGCCCGACGCCTGTATCCTGGCGATTGGCTCGATCAAGAAAACGGCTGCTTTCAAGGAAGATGGTACCGTCTACCCGACCAATGTGATGAAGGTCACGCTCTCCTGCGACCACCGCGTGGTCGATGGCGTGTCGGGATCGGAATTCCTGCTGACGGTGAAGAAGTACCTGGAAGAGCCGATGAGCATGCTGGTGTAAAATGGTAATTGTTAATCGTTAAGGAAATGAGAATCAATTTTGTTTGATTCTCATTTCTTTTTGGCTATTATGAAAGAATCCCTAAAAATCGCAACTCATGAATCGCCTCGACCGACTAACCGCCCTGCTGATCCAGCTGCAATCCAAGCGCATCATCCGGTCGCAGGAAATTGCCGAGCGGTTCGAGGTCAGCTTGCGGACAGTGTACCGCGACATGCGGACGCTTGAACTGGCGGGCGTGCCGATTATTGGCGAAGCGGGGGTGGGCTATTCCATCGTGCAGGGCTACCGCTTACCGCCCGTACAGTTCACCCGCGAGGAGGCAATGGCTTTCCTGACGGCCGAAAAGTTGGTCAACCAGTGGACCGACGCGACGACCCGCGCTTCTTATCAGGGCGCTCTTTATAAGGTAAAAGCAGTCCTGCGCGCGACCGACAAGGAATTGCTCGATGACCTGAGCAGTCGAATTGCGATAGTACAAAGTCCGTATTTACCCAAAAACCGACTACAGAACCTACCCATCGAAACCATTCTGCATTGCATCGCCGAAAAAAAAGTAATGCGGTTGGTCTACGAATCCACTACCACTCCCGGTCCGGCCGAGCGCGATGTCGAACCCGTGGGCATTTATTCCGGCGGGCCGTATTGGTACCTGATTGCTTACTGTCGACTGCGCGACGGTTACCGCAATTTCCGCACCGATCGGGTGCAGAACATCGAAGTACTTACCCAGCGTTTCTCCGCCCAACATCCTGCCCTGCAAAGTTTCATCGAGCAAACGCGCCAGGAACGGACACTGCAAAAAGCGGTGATTCGCCTGGATAGGACGGCTATCTGTTTTTTGGGCGAGCAGCATTACTACCACGGTTTCGTCTCCCAAACCGACGCGGGTGAGCAAATCGAGATGACTTTTCTGACCGATTCGTTGCCAGGTTTGGCGCATTGGTGCATGATCTACGGCGAAGTGGTCGACATCGTGGAGCCAGTGGAATTGAAAGAACTTGTCGCCGCTAAGCTCGAAAAAGTGCGGCAGCGGCTTAGCGTGGAAATTACTGAACCCTGCTGACACAGGGCTGTCATCCGACGGGTCGATCTTTGGTTATCAATCACTCAAAAACCTTATTGACCATGATGACATTCATCGAAGCTTTCCAAAAAGAACTTGCCCTCGAAACGCCCGAAACCCGCAAGATGCTGGCCCTTGTCCCCGCCGACCAAATGGACTGGCAGCCGCATTCCAAAAGCATGACGCTCCAGCACCTCGCCACACACCTGGCCGACATCGCGTCCTGGATTCCTGCCATTCTCAAACAAGACTATTGGGATGTGGCCGCCGATCAACCCGACCTCTGCGCCAACGCCGAAGAACTGCTGAAAAAATTTGATGAAGGGGTAACGCAAGCCGAAAAAGTGCTGGGCGAGGTCCCCGACGATTTACTGCTCGACCATTGGCAACTTCGCGCGGGCGACCAGGTCTATATGGATATGCCAAAATGGGAAGCTGTGCGCCACGCCTTCGGGCAAAATGCCCACCACCGCGCTCAATTGGGAGTTTATTTACGGTTGCTCGATATGCCGATACCGGGCCCCTATGGTCCCAGCGCGGACGAGATGGAAATGATGGCGGCGCAAGAAGCTTAAAATTCAAGCCTACTTTCCTGTCAGAAATACCTTCCCGTCAGAAATAATTTCTGACGGGAAGGTATTTTTTTGTATAAAACTTGCACGAAATTATTTTTATCTCTATATTTGTAGAAACAAGTTTAGTATTGTAGAATATGAAATTGACCGAAGCCGAAGAATTTTTGATGGGCTACCTATGGCAAATGGAAAAAGCGTTCATGAAAGATTTGCTCGACGCCTACCCGGAACCCAAGCCCGCGCCCACCACGGTGGCGACGCTGCTGCGGCGCATGATCGACAAAAAATTCGTGGGGTATCGCACGTACGGCAATTCGCGGGAGTACTACCCGCTGGTCGCGAAACACGATTACTTTTCTACGCATTTGGATGGATTGATTACCAATCATTTTGATAATTCGGCCGCTCAGTTCGCGTCGTTTTTTACCACGGCCACCGATCTGACGACCGCCGAACTGGAAGATTTGAAAGCCCTGATCGAACAACAAATTAAACAGCGCGAGCCATGATAATCTATCTGCTGAAATTCACGCTTTGCTCGGCAACATTGCTGCTCTTTTACAAAGTAGTTCTGGAAAGAGAAAAGCTGCTACGCTTCAATCGGTTCTATCTGCTCGGCAGTTTGGTTTTATCGATCGTTGTGCCGCTGATTCCGCTGGAAATTCTATTCCAAAACCCTGTATTTCCGCATACTCCCGCCGCTTTTGCGGCATCCACTTTGGACGGCCCTTATACCTACCCCGTCCAGTTGCTTCCCCAACGGGATACGCTGGTGGATTTTTCCTGGCTAACAGTAATGGGGATTTTGTATCTGGCGGTGAGTACATCGATGCTCGTGCGGTTTGGCAAGAGTCTCTTAATGCTTAGGCACCGCATTCTTGACCAACCCACCGACAAGCACGAAGGACTAAACCTTATTCTGCTCGATGCACCTGCCGTTCCGCACAGCTTTTTGAATTACGTTTTTGTTAGTAAGACTGACTACTTAGACGGTACCCTCGAACGCGAAATACTGGATCACGAGCGTGCCCACGCCCAACAGTTTCATAGCCTCGACGTACTGTTTATCGAGATTTTGAAAGTCATTTTCTGGTTCAATCCGGCGCTGTACTTCTACCGCAACGCCATTGCGATGAACCACGAGTTTTTGGCCGATGCGTCGGTCACCAAGGATTTGCAGGACATTTCCTTCTACCAGCATCTATTGCTGCAAAAATCTGCGCGCCCGATGCACCTGCCCTTTATCAGTAAGTTCAATTATTCATTCATCAAAAAACGATTCGTCATGATGCACAAACAAACGTCCCCCGGTCGCGCCGCTTTGGCCCAAGGGTCCGTCCTGCCGTTGCTGTCCATTGCCTTTTTCGCATTCAGCGATTTAACGCTGGCTCAAATTGCCCCACCGCCGCCGCCGGTTGAAAG
>JBBSSJ010000009.1:0-36092 GCA_038242095.1 Cytophagales bacterium | reverse complement strand
CGCCAATTACTTCTTATGACCAGTCGTTTGTCTATTCAAACGATAAAGAAAGAAGGAACGGCAACATCTACCAGTCGATCGGAGCGCGTCAGTCCTGGATTGGCCGTCTTAATTATAACTTCGATAGCCGCTACATTGCCGAATTTTCGTTCCGCTACGACGGGAATACTTTATTTCCTGAAACCAAGCGCTGGGGCTTTTTCCCCTCCGTTTCGGCGGCCTGGCGCATCTCGGAGGAAGCCTTCATGAAGGACAAGTCGTCATTTCTGGATGACCTGAAACTGCGGTTGTCTTACGGTACCACAGGTAACGATCTGGATGTCAACAACAACCGGATTTCACCTTTCTCCTACAACTATCTCTACCGCAACTCCAGCAGCTACATGTTTGGCGATCGGTTGTATCAAGGCATTGCACCAGGGTCGACGCCCAATGTCAATCTGACCTGGGCCACATCCACGACCTACAACGTCGGACTGGATTTCGGCCTGTTGAAAAACCGCCTGTACGGAACGCTGGACGTATTCCTCAAAGAAGAGAAGAACATTTTGGGTTCCAGATTGGTGACTTTACCCGACAATTACGGGCAGAGCCTGGCTCCCGAAAACTACGCTGCCCGTTCGTGGCGGGGCGGGGAGCTTTTTGTGGAATGGCGCGATAAAGCATTCGACAACAAAATCAATTACTCGATTTCCGGCAATGTTGGCTACGCTATCGACCGCTGGGATGTACTCGATCAGGGCGCAGCCTTCCAGCCCGGCGGCAACCGCTTCTTCCAAAATCAAATCGGCCAACCCGCCAATCGGATTATCGGTCTGAAAACCTTGGGCATGGTGCGGACGCAGGAAGAACTCGATAAGTTGCTTGAAGCCAAATTCAAGCAGTACGGCCGTACGCCCTACCTGGGCGGACTGTACTTTGAAGACGTACGCGGTGACGGTTATACCGAAGGTCCGGACGGAAAAATTGACGGCAACGACATTCAGGTCTTATCGAACAACGCCCGGCCCCGCTTGAACTACGGAATTGGCCTTAATGCTTCCTACCGGGGCTTGTCGATCAATGCGCTCTTTCAGGGCGTGGGCGCCTACGACCGCATCATTAGCAACCAGGAAGGAGAAGGCATGCGGCAGCACGGCGGCACGGTTCGGCCTTATTATCCCATCTGGGCTTCGGATGTGTGGACACCCGAGAACCCGGACGCAAAATATCCGCGTCCGATCGGGAAGAATTGGTACGAATCCGGCACGGGTGCTACCTCATTCTGGATTCGAAACGGCGCTTACATGAGGTTGAAGACTCTGAGTATTGCTTACGGCATTCCCAAAGACTGGGCGTCGAAACTAAGACTTGGTGGCATTCAGGTTTACGCCAACGCCACCAACTTATTCGCCATTTCCAAGGTAAAGGAATTCCATGATCCTGAGCAATTGAACTACGATTCGTTTCCGGTCATGAAAACGTTCACCGTAGGTTTGGACCTTAAATTTTAGAAAAATAACGATATGAAAAAGATACTCTTTTTAACGATTTGCTTGATCGGCTCCCTCTCCTCTTGCAAAGATGTGCTGGAAATTGAGGACATCAACAATTACAATCCTGCCCTCGTCTGGAATGACGAGAACCTGGCCAATGCCTACATGGCTAACCTGTACCCGATGTTCGGCAACTGGTCGCCCAACAGTGATGCCCTCAGCCAGCAGTTGGAGGGGATTGAGTTCTACCCGGATCGCATCACCATCACCAACGGAGACTTTAAGCTGTGGAATTACAACCGAATTCGCTTGATCAATCAGGCCATCGTGGACGTCAACGCCGGAAAACTTTCGGAGTCGGTGAAAGCCGGTATAACGGCGCAAGCGCTGTTTATGCGGGCCTATACTTACTTCGACATGGTAGTTTATCAAGGAGGCGTACCCTACATCACCGTGCCGCAGGATCGCTATACGGACGACCTTTTTGTGAAGCGGAATTCCACAAAAGAAAGCTACGACCTGATTATCAAGGACCTGGATGACGCTATTGCCAAGTTGCCAAAGCGTATTTCACCGACAGCCCAGGATTTTGGCAAGATAGACGCCAACTTCGCGCTGGCTTTCAAAGCCAAGGTACTGTTGCAGAAAGCTTCGCCGCAATTTAATCCCACCAACCCATGGGACAATGCGTATTGGGCGGATGCGTACATGATTAACAAGAAAGCCTACGAAGACCTAAAGGCACAGGGATACGCACTGGCAACCAACTACGAAGACATTGCCCTCGCTGAGCGAGGCCCGGAGTCGGTGTTTACGGTTATCAATTCGTACCCCAATAAAACGGCGAACTGGGACTTTGGCGTCCGTCCGGGATCGGAGAGTCGTGGTCCCGCGTCGGCGGTACCCACCTGGGAGTTTGTGAAAGAATATCCTATGAAGGACGGCAAGCAGTACAATGATCCCACGGGTGCTTACTATAAGACGGATGCTGCCTTCCAGCAGAATTATTGGAAGGATCGTGACCCCCGATTCAATAAATCGATCGTCTGGAACGCTAAACCTTACGCGGTTTCGGGTAAGGCGGGCAATCGACAGTACACCTCTCTGGGAATTGCGCACGAATTGGATGACTTCGGCATCAATCCGAAGGCGGGCGTAAACTCCACGAACCTGGATCGCTACACCGGATTTTTCATTCAAAAAAACAGCCTGCTGAAACTTTCTCAGGCGGAAGTGCAACAATACGATGTTGATTACGTCCTGATGCGTTTTGCCGAAGTGATGATGAACTACGCGGAAACGGCCAACGAGACGGGCAAGATGACCGAAGCTCTTGATATTCTGAAAGAGATCAGAAAGCGCGCAGGCATCGAACCGGGCGCGGACGGTAACTTTGGGATAGCAGCCAAAACCCGGACCGAAATCCGTGAGGCCATCGTGGCTGAGCGGAACATCGAGTTTGCCTTCGAAGGCCACCGTTTCTGGACCCTGCGAAGATTACGCATGCTCGACCGTCTGGACGGACTGACCAAACACGGCGTGGAAGCGATTGCCGTTTTGGCCGGTGGCCAGGATATGCCGATCGCCGAGGCCCGCACCAAGGCCGATAAAGACGAACTCGTAGAGTCTGATTTCCGATACAGCCTTTTGCAGGTACCGCGCACGGGCGTAAAAACCAACATACTGCCGGAGAAGTATTACTTCTTTCCTATCCAGCGCGATATTCTCGACCGAAACAAAAATCTGGAACAAAATGTAGGTTGGGGTGGCACGTTCGATCCCACGCTTAAATAAAGCACACCCACTGTGGTTGGCTATTTAAGTCAAAAACCATCTCCACCAGTAGAATTTACTGGTGGAGATGGTTTTTTTATTCACGCTCATCCAACCTTCAGGTTAGTCAACTTAACCCTAAAAAAAGCGAAGTCCGGGACGCACTAAAGCGCCCAAACTTCGCTGAATAAAGTACCGGATTGAGGTATTATAAATAATTACAACCCCAAAACATTCCGATTGAAGTCCTCGTCTGCTCCCGCACTGGCAAAATCGTCGAAAGCCTTAGTAGTAACTTCGATGATGTGGCTCTCGATGAAAGGCGCGCCCTCGGCGGCACCCTGCTCGGGCGATTTGATGCAGCATTCCCATTCCAGCACCGCCCAGCTGCCGTAGTCATACTGCGAGAGCTTGGAGAAAATCCCGGAGAAATCGACCTGCCCGTCGCCCAACGAGCGGAAACGTCCGGCCCGGTCGGCCCAACCCGCAAAGCCGCTGTACACGCCCTGCCGCCCGGTGGGATTGAACTCGGCATCTTTGACGTGGAAGGCTTTAATGCGTTCGTGGTAGATATCGATAAACGCCAGGTAGTCCAGCTGCTGCAATACAAAGTGGCTGGGGTCGTACAGAATATTGGCCCGTTTGTGACCGTCGACGGCGTCGAGGAATCGCTCGAACGTGGTACCGTCGAACAAGTCTTCGCCGGGGTGTAGCTCGTAACACAAATCGACCCCCGCATCCTCGAAGTTGTCCAAAATGGGCTTCCAGCGATTGGCGAGTTCACCAAAAGCCGTTTCGATCAGACCCTGCGGCCGCTGCGGCCAGGGATACACAAAAGGCCAGGCCAGAGCACCCGAAAAGGTGGCGCAAGCGGTCAGACCCAGGTTTTGGCTGGCTTTGGCGGCGAGTTTGAGCTGGTTGACCGCCCATTCCTGCCTCGCCTTTGGGTTATTACGTACTTCGGGTATCGCAAAGCCGTCGAACATCGCGTCGTAAGCCGGATGCGAAGCCACGAGCTGGCCCTGCAAGTGCGTGGAGAGTTCGGTCACTTCCAGACCGATGTCCCGAAGTTTACCCAAATACTCATCACAATAGGTCTTGGAATCGGCGGCCTGCTGCAAATCGATGCAGCGCGGATCCCAAGTCGGAATCTGTATGCCTTTGTAGCCGAGATCGGCCATGTATTTCGCTGCGCCTTCCAGCGTATCGAACGGGGCTTCGTCGCCCATAAACTGAGCCAAAAATATGGCGGGTCCTTTTAGGGTTTTCATTTTAACGTTTGGTTGATTATGGTAACGGTTTTCGTGAGGGGCAGAGGTTCAGAGGTCCAAAGGCACAAAGTGAATTGTCGGACTTGCATCAAGCTGTCTTTCAAGAAATTTAAGCTGAAAAATGTTAAATAGTTACTTGAAAGGATTTGTCGGTATTACTCTTGTCTCGCTTTGATCCTTTGTGCCTTTGCCATTTTATACCTATACGCTTACCCACTTCTCCGCCCTTGAACTTTCTAAAATCCGCTCGCAAATCAGTAGTTCGCGATAGCCGTCGGCGAAGGTCGGGAAGGTAGGGTTGTCGGGTTGCTTTCCGGCTTCGATGGCGGCGTAGACTTCTTTAAACATCTGTTTGGAGGTGTCGGGGAAGCCCTCATTGTGGCCTCCGGGAAAGGAAATGACCGAACTGGCTTCCTTGTGGACTAGCGACGGGTCGCGCATCAGCGTTTCGTTGTAGCCGTCGCGGTTACCGATCCAAAGTTCGTTGGGGCGCTCGGAATCGAAGTTAAAGGTTTTTTTGGCGCCTGAAATTTCCAAACTCATGCGGTTTTTGCGGCCCGCCGACACCTGCGACACCGTGATGACGCCCCGGTTGCCGTTGTCGAAGCGCAGCAGTACGTTAGCGTGGTCTTCGGTGTTGATGGGCACGTCGGCGTAGTCTTCGGGTTTCAGGATTTTGCCCGAATAAGTTTCCACTTCTTTGAGCGGCTTTTTGCGGGTTTTGTGAATGGTGTTGAAGTCGGCCATCACGGCGGTCGTTTTCAGACCGGTGATGTATTCCAGCACGTCCATCAGGTGTGAGCCGATGTCGGCAATGGCGCGCGAATCGCCGGATTTATCGGGTTCGAGCCGCCAGTTGTAATCGGTTTCGTAGAAAAGCCAATCCTGCAAATACGAGCCGATGATGGAATACACGTCACCGAGCTCGCCCTTCTCGCGCATCACTTTCATTTGTCGGACCAGCGGATAGTAGCGCAGGTTGAAATGCACGGCGTTGACCAGTCCGGTTTTGGCGGCGAGCGTTACGAGTTCCTTGGCTTCGGCCAAATCCTTCGCCAGCGGCTTTTCGCAGATCACATGCTTGCCCGCTTCCAGCGCGGCTTTGGACTGAGCATAATGCAGGAAATTGGGGGTACAGATGTGAATACTTTGAATATCATCCTGCTTCAACAATTCATCGAACGTATACGAGCGTTCGATGCCGAGTGCCTTAGCCTTCTCGGCGGCCAACTCAGCCGTCACTTCGCAGAGGGCGGCTACTTCCACGTTGGGCAAGCGCCGCAGCGCTTCGATGTGGGCGGGCCCAATGAATCCAGTACCTACGACGCCTACTTTTACTTTTTGCATTGAAAATCAATTTTGAATGAGAGACGGGACCGTCCCTACGGTGAGTGAATGATAGAATAGTTAGGAAAAATTAAAGTAAATGACTCAAATGCACGGCAACCTCAGTTTATAGCACGACTTTGATACTATGATGAAGGTCTCAGAGCGAATAAATAATATGCTATCATCGCTCCGGCGACCCGGTCACTCATTCAAAATTCACCCATTGAACGCCGTCCATTTCTTTTCTGACTTGTCGGATTCCAGCACGGTGTCGATGAATTTCAGACCGCGCAGGCCGTCCTCCACTGTCGGAAAATCGTAAAGGGGGTCGGGTGCTTCGCCTTTTTGGTAGGCGCGCACGGCCATCGCAAAGTTACGGTACAGATTGGCGAACGCTTCCAGAAAACCTTCGGGGTGCCCTGCCGGAAAACGGGTATGGACCTGCGCGGCCTCCGACAACTCGCCGATGCCCGTCCGAAGTACGCGCGCCGGCTGACCCTGCACTTTATGAATGAGCGTGTTAGGCACCATTTGATGCCATTGCAAGCCGCCCAGCTCGCCATAAATACGGAAATTGAGGTCGTTTTCTTCGCCGTTGGCGATTTGGCTGTTTTGCAGAATGCCCTTGGCACCGTTTTCGAACCGTAGCAGCACATTGGCGTCGTCATCAAGCAGGCGGCCCTCCACGAAGATCGTCAGATCGGCGCACACTTCGGTAATTTTGAGGCCCGTGACGTACTCAATCAGATTTTCAGCATGGGTACCGATGTCGCCCAGTCCGCCCGCTGCGCCGGAACGCTCGGGATCGGTGCGCCAGGAGGCTTGCTTTTGGCCGGTGGCCTCCACCAGCGTCGAGAGCCAGCCTTGCGGGTACTCCACAATGATTTTGCGAAGTTCACCCAACAGCCCGGCTGCGATGAGCGCCTTGGCTTCCTTCACCATAGGATAGCCCGTGTAGTTGTGGGTCAGGCAGAAAACCAGCCCAGTGTCTTTGACGATTTTTACCAGCGCCTCAGCATCGGCGGTCTTGTGGGTGAGCGGCTTATCACTCACGACGTGGAAGCCGTTTTCCAATGCCAGCTTGGCGGGCGCGAAATGCAGATGGTTGGGCGTTACGATGGATACGAAATCCATACGTTCGCCCTCGGGTAATGCCTTTTCCTTTTCGATCATCTCCTCAAAACTAGCGTACACCCGGTCGGGCGGCAGGTATAGGGCTTCGCCGGTAGTTTTGGACTTTTCGGGACTGGAGCTGAACGCCCCGCAGACCAACTCGATCTCGCCGTCCATGACGGCCGCACGGCGATGCACCGCCCCAATGAACGCGCCCAGGCTCCCGCCGACCATTCCCATGCGGATTTTTCTTGGCATCGTAGTGTGGTTACGAGGTTTATGAAAACTTATTTCATGGAAGAAAGAGTAGCAGACCGCACTCTTACTACTTACAAAGGTAGCAAGTTCAAAAAAAAACCATAATTGGCAATCCTTTATTAGTAGAAATGACGCCTATTCCTTTTTTTTACGAAAAAATTGCATTTAACCTACGCATCCATTTTTAACCAGTCACCCTATTTCAACTAAACCTTACTTTACCATGAATCAAAACGTCAACGCTGATCGCCTATTTTTGGGCAGTTGCTTTGCGCTTATCACCACGGCTTTCTCTTTTGCCATCCGGGCGGGGATTCTGCCGCAGCTCGGCGAGGAGTTTGGCCTGAGCGCCGAGCAGCTGGGCTTTATCAATTCCATGTGGTTCTACGGCTTCCCGATTGCCATGATCATCGGCGGCCTGGTGTATCACACCGTCGGCCCGCGTGTCATTATGATGGTTGCTTTCCTGATGCACACCCTCGGCATCATCCTGACCATCTACTCGGGCGGCTACAACGGTCTGTTACTTTCCACACTCTTTATTGGAATCGGCAACGGCTGCACCGAGGCTGCGTGTAATCCGATGATCGCCGATTCGTACGCGGGCATCAAAATGAATAAGATGCTGAGTCGCTTTCATATGTGGTTCCCCGGCGGTATCGTGGTGGGTAGCTTGATCTCACTGGCGATGACCAAAATGGGCATGACCTGGCAGACGCAAATCTGGATTATCATGATTCCGACGTTGATTTACGCTTACCTTTTCTGGGGTCAGACGTTTCCAAAAGCCAAAGTCGAAGGGGCCGCGTCGCTTTCCGAAAACTTTAAGGGCATGGTCAATCCGCTCTTTCTGTTCATTTTTGCCTGCATGGCCCTTACCGCCATTTCTGAGTTTGGCCCGCAGCAGTGGACCACCATCATCCTCGGTAAGAGTGGCGCCGAGCCGCTGCTGATTTTAGCGCTGGTGACCGGTCTGATGGCCGTGGGCCGTTTCTTCGCGGGTGATGTGATCGGTAAGTTCGGCCAAACCGGCGTATTGTTAGGATCGGCCGTTTTTGCCACCATCGGCATCTACCTGTTCAGCAGTGTTACCGGTCCCATGGCTTACCTTGCGGCTATCTGCTTTGCACTGGGCGTTTGTTACTTCTGGCCCACCATGCTGGGTTTTGTCGCCGAGAAGGTGCCGCTGAGCGGGGCCTTGGGGCTATCGCTTGTTGGTGGCGTCGGGATGTTCTCGACGGCTATTTTCCAGCCCATCATTGGTAGCTGGATCGACGGCCACCGCGCTACTATGGCCACGCAGGGACTTACGGGCGACGCCCTGGAACTCGCGGCAGGTCAGGCCACGCTGCTGAACATGACTACGTTCCCCGTTATCCTGATTGTGGCCTTCACCTTTCTCTTTTTCTGGATGCGCGCCCGTAAAGCCAAAGGGCTGCACAACCTGCCGGAATCGGAGGTGTTGCAGCAGCCGCAGTTGTAGGTTTTTATTGTCGTAAAAAAAGAATCCCGGACGATCGATTTGATGGTCCGGGATTCTTTTTTTACGATGTGCCGAATTGTCGGTCGTGCCACCGGTACTTTTGAATCAGTTAACGGTTTTCGCGTCTACCGCATCTTCACCACCGTTACGCCCGCGCCGCCGCGGTCGGCGTGTTCGTCCTGCATGGCGGCGACTTGCTTGTAGCCGCGCAGGTGATTCCTGACTAAGGAGCGCAGGATGCCGTCGCCCTTGCCGTGCACGATGCGCAGCTCATCGTAGCCCAGCATCACGGCGTTGTCCATAAACTGGTCGACGATGCCCAGCGCCTCCTCACCGCGCTTGCCCCGGATGTCGAGATTGAAACTGAAATTGAGCTGCCGTTCGTTGAGGTCGATGCCGCTCATCGTCGGACGCGTTTTCTTCTCGCCCGTCACCTCGCGGTAGGTTTTGTTAGAGACCTTTTCCAGCCGATTCAGCTTGATGTTCGATTTCAGTTCGCCGATGCGTACCTCGGCGTCCTTACCTTTGAGCGCCATCACCTCGGCTAGGGCCGTCTGGCCCTTGATCCTGACAAAACTACCTACCTCGATGGCCCCGCTCTCTCGCTCAAATTCCACCTTGACAGGCAGGTCGGCTACGGGCTCAGGCTTAAGTTCTTTTTTAGTAAAAGTCTCTAAATCAGCACGTGCTTTTTTCGTCGTTTCCTTTTCGGCCTGACTTTCCTTGATCTCACGAATCGTGTTTTCGATGCGCTGGTTCGCATCGCTAAGCAGTACCTTTGCTTTTTGCTTGGCCTCGTTGACAATACGCTTTTCGTTGTTATCGAGCGTGGTTTTCAGGGCCATATATTCGGCGAGTTGCTGAGCGAGTTTGCGCTCCTTGATACCCAGTTCAAGATTTTTTTCGGCAAAAACCCGTCGCTCGATGTCGAGTTCTTTGAGTAGTTTTTCAAAATTAACCTGCTGCGTCCCCAACTTTTCCTTGGCTTGCGCCACCACCTCTTTGGGCAGCCCGATTTTGGAAGCAATCTCGAAGGCGAACGAACTCCCCGGCTTACCGATTTCGAGTTGGTACAACGGCTCAAGGTGTTCACCATCGAAGCGCATGGCCCCGTTGATGAGCCCTTCGGTCTTGTCAGCCAGTACTTTCAGGTTAGTGTAGTGCGTGTTGATGACGCCGTACGCGCCCGAGCGGGTGAGGTTTTCCAGGATCGCCTCGGCGATGGCCCCACCCAACCCCGGCTCCGTCCCCGTACCGAATTCGTCGATCAGGAAAAGCGTTCGCTTGTTGGCCATCGCCAGAAAATGGCGCATGTTGGTCAGGTGCGAGCTGTACGTACTAAGGTCGTTTTCAAGCGACTGCTCGTCACCAATGTCGATAAAGAGATTCTGAAAACAGCCCATCGTGGAGTCTTCCCGCATGGGCACCAACAGGCCGCACTGGTACATGTACTGAATAAGCCCGACGGTTTTCAACGACACCGATTTCCCACCCGCGTTCGGTCCCGAAATAATGAGGATGCGCCGTTTCTCATCGAGCTCGATGGATAGTGGCACGACCCGCTTACCCTGTTTTTGGAAGGTCAGATGTAGGATCGGGTGGCGGGCGTCGCGCCAGTCTACGACCTGCCGATTCTCAAATTTAGGCTTGATAGCGCTCATCTGTCCGGCCAGCTTGGCCTTGGCGCGTAGAAAATCCATCAGCCCTAGAAACTGGTACGCTTTGTGCAATTCGGGCAGGTAGGGCCGCAGTTGGTCGGTGAGCCTTACCAAAATACGGTTGATCTCGCGGCGCTCCTCGTATTCCAGTTCCCGGATGGCATTGTTGGCTTCCAGTACGTCGGTGGGCTCGATGAAGACCGTTTGGCCCGTGGACGATTCGTCGTGGACGAAGCCTTTGAACTTGCGCTTATGCTCGGCGGCGATGGGGATTACCAGCCGGCCATTACGAATGGTAAGCGAAACTTCGTCGCCGACCCAGCCACTGTTTTTAGCCGTGCGCAGCATGCCGTCCAGTTTTTTACGCACGGCGATTTGCTCCGAAATAAGCCGCCGTCGGATTTGTTGTAACTCCGGTGAAGCGTTATCGCGAATCTGCCCGCGCTCGTCGATGATGCGTTCGATGGCGTCGGTCACGCTCCGTTCCACCCGGATCGTCCGGGCGTATTCGCCCAGAATGGGATACGCTTCTTCGGGCTGGTTGGCAAAAAAACGCAGACAGCCGCTGATCGTATTCAGCGAAGTTCTAAGATCAAAAAATTCATCCTGCAACAGCATGGCGCCTTCCACGGCGGCGCGGCGTAGGTAGGGCGTGGCGTCCAAGTAGTTCTGGGCCGGAAAATCACCGCCCGATTCCAAGATGCGCTGCATTTCGGCGGTTTGGCCCACAAGTTTTTCGACCATGCCAAAATTATCCGAAAATCGAATCTTGTCCACGTATGCCCGCCCTAGCGGACTGATACAAGCCTCTTTGAGCCACTCGCGCAGCCGGTCAAAGCCAAGTTTTTGTTCTAAATTTTGGGGGTAAAGCAAAAGGTGTTTAGTTGTTTAGTTGTATAATTGTTTAGTAGGGAGATTTAAGAAATCGTAGGGATTACAGACATGGCCTAGGCTGTACTCAGAGCTTTGATAAACTCATTTTACAGATACTCAGACACTGTTAAACGACTAAACAAATAAACAATAGTTAAAATATTCGCTGCACTTCTTCTTTCACCATTTTGAGCGCCACAGTGCAGGGTTGGGCTTCTTGCTGAACGACGCGCTCGAAAATCCGGCGGCCTAACTCGTTGGCCGGGGCTTCGGCGTCGACCTCGGCGGCGGCCTGGTTGATGAGCGACTGCACCTCATTGACAGCTTTTTTCACTTGCTCCCAGGCGGCGTCGCTCATGTAAACCTGTTGCGCCAGATTATGATTAAACTCTTCCCGGATTTCGCGCAGCATGATTTGCTGGAATTCCAGCGCGTTGGAAGCCAATCCGGCGGTACGAAGCAGTAGCTGATTGGGCGTAATGCGTTCCAGGAAAAGGCACATTCGCTCGTAAGCCTGCAACCGGAGCGGCAGGATGATTTCAGTATTTTTGTTCCGGATATCCCATCTTTGTTTCTCGAATATCTTCTGAGCCAGCGTTGTGAGAATCAGATAGAGCCCGAACATTACGATCAGGGCGACGGCTACGATCGTCAGCATTGAATACATTTCCATAAGGATTTGTTAGGCGTAAGAAGGCGGGCAAATTCGATGCCCTGGCCATGAGTACGCAAAAAAGCAGGTTAATTTTGAATAAAACGAACATAACGCCTTCTCCCGACCAAGTTGCGCCGGAGATTAACAACGATTTAGCGGCCCCGGTTCGCATTACGGCCCGTGCCCGCGCGGAAATAATGGAGACGCTTGCAGCCAACAAAATTCCGGCTACCTACGGGCTGCGGATCGGTCTGCGGGGCGGTGGCTGCGGCGCGACATTTTTGCTCGGCTTCGATGTTGCCGCTGCGCGTGACCAGGTGTATCATGTAGATGGCATCCGGGTGATCATCGACCGGATGCACCTGATGTACGTTCTGGGAGCAAAGATCGATTACGAGGAAAACGATCGGCAAGCGGGTTTCACCATCGCGGGTTCGGGGCAGGAGGCGCAAAAAACGGACTGACTTTTTTGGCACGGTTTTAGGTCCTACCTAGGTTATTCATAGCCCTAAAACGGTGTTCCTATTCATAAAAAAGCACTTCCTCTTACTGGCGGCAACGGTGGCCCTGTTGGGGGCCATTGGCTCTTTCTTGGTCAGCCGAGGCGCCACAGGTCCCGAAACCTACCTCGATTCAGTGGAGGAACGCCTGGATCGTGCCTTGTTCACGGCCCGACAGGATATGAACCAAATTTTGGGATTGCTGCCAATCGACGACGGAAAACCATTTTCTACCCTGTTCATTGACAGCCCCAATCCCTATTTCCTTTACCGCGACTCGACGCTGATATTCTGGTCGGACTATCGCTTCACTCCCGATTATGCTTTCCTGAATCAGGCCCGGCGCGACACCCAGGCAATCGAGACACCTCAGGGTCAGTTCCTAATCCTCACCCAGCGTAAGCGATTACCCAGCGGCAACTACGAGCTGTTCATGCTTATCAAACTTTATTCCAAAAGCATACTCAACCCATCCCTGTCGGCATCAGCCTACAACCCAGTGATTTTTCCGATCAAACCCCGAGCCTTGCAACTTGCGCCGGGTCGTGGTAGCGAAGTCAGCGCCCGGACAGGCGAAGCCCTTTTCTACGTCGACCCGCCTGACGCCAGGACCTACCATGCGCGGGTGGTCACCAGGGTATGCCTGGTGTTGATCTCCCTGGCGATTATGTTTTTGGGTCTTTACGTTGTTGGGGCCGTCAGACGATTGCGCATCCGCCATCGTTACACCCTGGGCCTGGCCGTGCTGCTGTTTTTCCTAATCGTGGTGCGGGGGCTCATGCTGCGCTTTTCCATACCGATGGCTTTTCATGAAGGCACGATTTTCAATCCGCAGAATTACCGGAGCTCGCTGTTGGTCCCTTCGCTGGGTGACCTACTGCTCAACGCCTTGGTCGTGTTGCTGGTACTACTGTACATCAACGGCATCTACTTCCGCACGATCACTTACCGCAAACTAACCCGCAGCGGAAAGGCTTTTCAAATGCTGGTTTCGCTTCTCATTTTGCTGGTAAGCTACGTAGCTTATTACCTGTGTTACCGGGAATTGATCAACATCTACGAAAGGTCGTTCTTCATCTTGGACATAACGCTGAGCATTGGTTTCAGCCCCCTGAAACTGACCGCGTTGCTGGTTTTCGTGACACTCTCAGGAATTTACTTCATGATCGTCCATTTGGTGGCGAGCGTATTTATCCGGCTCAACCCTTCCCGCCCCCGCGGGGTGGCTATCCTGCTGGCGAGTGCCTTCATTACTGCGTTTGTCTCCTGGGGCCTCAACATTCCGTTCGAATGGGTATTCCTGGTGCATTTGGCTTACCTCCTGGTGCTTTACTTTACCCGGTTACCGCGCGCATTTTATGGTTTTCGCTATCCTACCACGGGGTACTATTTTGTGGGCGCACTCGTATGTGCCCTTATGACCACTTACATCGTAAGCAATCAGGAAATCAAGCAGGATATACAGGAAAAGAAGGATTACGGCAGTCAGCTCTTGAGCGCCAACGACCTGTACACGGAGTTTTTGCTTCGTCGCAACGAAGGGCTGATTGCCAAGGATTCTACCCTGCGGCGACTCTTCTCGGAGGGAAACCCGCTGGCACGGGAACTGATCCAACAACACATTAGGGCAGACTATCTCAACCAATACCTGAGCCAATACGACATTGAAGTGCTGTCGTTCGACGGTAATGGCGCCGCACTCGACAATACTGAATCCGTCCGTAATTATGCCGCTTACGAGCAACGTTACCGAAAGCCCGAGTACCAAACCGCCGACTCGACCGTATATCTGGTACGGACCGTCCCTGAAGCAGAGCTATCCTCAACCGACTCGGCAAACGCGGCCAAACCCATCCGTAGGAAACAATACCTCGACTTTATCGAAATTACCGACGGCAGTCGCCCGTTGGGTTACCTGGTACTGGATCTACTAGAGAACCGTCCCCTATCCCGCGACCGTTACCCCGAGACCACGCTTGACGAACGCTTCGTGCAGGTGCCGCAAACCGGCGAGTATAGCTACGCCATTTTTGAAAATAAAATTCAGCAGTACAGTAGTGGAGCGTATAATTACGAACGAAAATTTCCGGGCAGCCTACTGCTCGATCCGTCGCTTTACGAAAAAGGAATCATCCTGAATGGCTACCGGCATGTCGGGCTAGCTGGCGACCAGGGACGCCGTGTGGTGGTATCTTCCATCTCGTGGGAATGGAAAGGGCTACTGGCTAATTTTTCATTTCTTTATTTAATTCTGGTCGTGGTGGTGTTGCTAGCCATTGCGGGCCACGCGTTACGTTACGGGCTGGCGGACTTACCCCTCACCTATTCGACCAAGCTTCAGGTGTTGCTCAATGCGGCGTTTATCCTGCCTTTGCTTATTGTCCTTTTCTTCGTGCTGAAAGTTATCGGCAACAACTACGAGGCCAACCAGCGGCAATCGTACCTAAGCAACACGCACAACATTTCAGCCAACGTGCTGGGCTATCTCGACGAATTTGAGCAGGGTCGCATGAGTAATGCGTATTTCGAGCAACAGGTGCAGCAGATCGCGCGCGACGCGCAGCTCGACATAAACCTTTACGACACGACGGGCCACATGTTGCTTTCGTCCAACCCTCTGGCGTACCAAAGCGGCCTGCTTTCCAAATTGATTAACCCGCTGGCCCACAAGCAGATCATCGAGCAGAAGGAAGGACAGGTGCTACTGAACGAATCTCTCGGCGACAGATCCTACAAAACAGCCTATTCGGGCCTCAAATCCTACGATCAGCGGTTGCTGGGTGTCATCAGTGTTCCCTTTTTCGATTCTATCCCCAGCCTCAACCGACAAATCATCGATATCGTGGCTTCCATCCTTATCGTATTTACGGCCATGCTATTAGTATTCCTGCTGGTGTCGTATTTGGCCTCCAATTTGCTACTCGAGCCATTACGTACCCTAACCCGCAAAATCAGCATTACCTCCCTCAACCAACCCAACGAGCCGCTGCCCTGGCATTCCAACGACGAAATCGGGGCGCTCACGCGGAAGTACAATCAGATGCTGGTCAATTTAGAAATGAGCAAAAAAGCGCTATCGAACAATGAGAAGCAGTCCGCCTGGCGCGACATGGCCAGGCAAGTGGCGCACGAAATTAAAAACCCGCTGACTCCCATGAAGCTCACACTTCAGCAGCTTCAGCGCACCATCAGTCGCGACGATCCCGACGCTTTAGAAAAGGTCGGGCGGGCAATGGAATCGATCATCGAACAAATCGGCTATATCGCCCAATCCTTTTCGGACATTGCCAAGATGCCCCCTCCGCAGAATGAGGTATTCGAGGTCACCTCGGTGTTGCACGCGGCTTACGAACTCTACGCGGGCGACCGGACAATCAACTTTCAGAAGGAGGTGGCGCGCGGGCCTATCTTTGTAAGTGGGGATCGCAAGCAATTTAGTGCCAGTATCAATAATCTGATCATTAACGCTAGTCAGTCGGTTCCCGATTCGCGCTCCGCTGAATTAGGTATGCGACTTTACATTCATAACGAGATGGTCATGATCGAGATTAGCGACAACGGTTCAGGGATCGCTCAGAACATTAAGAGTCGGGTCTTTCTGCCTAATTTTACCACCCGCCAAAACAGCACCGGATTGGGTCTGGCAATGGCCAAGCGGATTATCGAGTATGCGGGTGGCAGCATTTGGTTTGAAACACACGAGGGTGCCGGAACGACGTTCTTTTTGTCGATGCCTTTAGCTAATAAGAAACCTGCGGCGTAAAATGAGATGAGCATGGCCAGTACCCGGGCTAATCGTTACTGTCGATCGTAACGTGTTTCCAGTTTTCGCCCGAACGGATTCGGTTGAGCTGCGTGTGGGTAATTCCAAATTGCTTAGCGATCATCTTAAGACGATTGTTATCATTTTTGAGCAATCGCTTGATGATCCGTACTTTGCTTTCTGTCAGTTTATAGTTACTTGTTCGCTTGGGAAGCACCCGATTAACAAGGGCTGGATTGTCCCGATTATGCAGGTTCATCTCTTCTTTGGTGACCCACTTTAAGTTCTCAAAATGGTTATTTTGTTTTTCAAAATCCAAATGAATGACGAACCCAGCCCCGTCGTGCCGCGGCACGAAGTTTTCAGCCACCAGTTTATGCACGTATCGGTTAAGCGTCTTGCGGTCCTTCGTGCGGATGTTAAGCGAACGATAGCCTTGAATAACCGAGCCCTTAATGATAGCGCCCCGTTGAGGATCGGACTTAAAACTTCGCAAACGGCCGTAGTTGGATACCTCGTAATGGGGATTGTCTTCTGTAGAACCAAAGTCAATTTTAGCCCATTGCTCGTTCCAGTAATCCTTGTTGTCACCTTCTTTCATAAATGAGTACTTATGAAAATTTTTGATTAATCACTGATTTAAAACGATAACCATTCCCGATCAAATTATATTTGAAGCGTTCCCTGGGGCGAATATTAATTAACAGGTAATGACTCCACTACATTTTTAACAATATTTTGTTCAAACAAACTTTAACTAATCGTATTGGGCCCGCTTGGTATTACCGACGGGAGGATTACCTGATCATTGACTTTTATAGTAAAATTGGACCACGCTATTTTTTTTAATCATAACCGCTATAGTGAAATGAAAAATAACAAAACCCTGATTATTGGCGCGTCGACCAATCCGGCACGCTACGCATACGCTGCCGCCCATCGACTGAAAAAATACGGGCATGAAATCGTGCAAATCGGGCTTCGAGAAGGAGAAACCGCCAGCGAACCGATCAGTACTCAAAAAAGTCCATTAGAAGGAGTGGTTACCGTTACGATGTACGTGGGGCCACAAAATCAACCCGAATACTACGACTACATCGTGTCGCTGAATCCGCAACGGGTGATCTTTAATCCCGGCACCGAGAATGAAGAATTCGAGAAGTTACTTATTGAGAAAAACATTAGGCCCGTGACCGCCTGCACCCTGGTGATGCTTGCCACGGGACAATACTAACCGATAGCGGCCGCTCGCTAGCACGAGTTCGGGGAAGAATTGACACGATTACCCACTTTCTCTTCGGACAGGTCAGCCAAAAAGAAGGATGTCACAAGGCTATTAATTTACATTGCTGCCTTTTTTACCAACATGAGGGTGTACCTCAGTCGGGCTGCACCTCGAAGCTGTACTCCTCCATAATGATGTTGGCCAGTAGCTTTTCACAGGCGGTCTTCACCTTGGCCTCGGCTTCACTGGCGTCGGCGGCTTCCAACCTAATGGTGATGTGCTTGCCAATGCGCACGTCGTCGACCTGATCGATCCCAAGGTTATGCAAGCCCAATTTGACGGCTTTGCCCTGTGGGTCGAGAATTTCCTTAATAGGCATGATGTTGATGGCGGCGACGAATTGCATAGTGAACGCTGTACGGGTGATCGGTTTTGAAGAATAGTGTTGGAACTGCAAAAATGCAACAAATTGCAGGGCTTACCAATCATAAGCCGCAAAACATCCTTTTAAAACAATTCAGAAGAATACTTGAAACACTTGGTAGTGATTACGTTTTTACTCTGGCCGATAAGGCAATTCCCGCACTTAACAATACATATAGCGCCACCACCAACGGCACCGCCAAAAAGCCCAGCAGCACCAAAAGGACCAGCGATCCCAGCAGGAAACCATACCGTACCTCGTTGCCCGCCCAGCCGAAAGATTTGAATTTCAGTGCAAAAAGCGGAAGTTCCACCACTAGCAGGAAGGACATGAGGGCCGAGAACACCAGTAGATTCGTTGTGTTGACGATCAGCGGTTCCCAACCGGGATAGTTGCGCAGAATGAATGGCA
This sequence comes from Cytophagales bacterium, assembly GCA_038242095.1. Taxonomy (GTDB): domain Bacteria; phylum Bacteroidota; class Bacteroidia; order Cytophagales; family Spirosomataceae; genus Persicitalea. The sequence continues at coordinate 17,881 of JBBSSJ010000009.1, read as the reverse complement.
ACGAGGCGATCAGCAATGCATTGGCCGGCGTTGGTACCCCAATGAAAGAATCGCTTTGGCGCGGATCGATGTTAAATTTGGCCAGCCTAAGCGCCGAACAAACCGCGATGATGAAAGCTAAATTGGGAATCCACAGATCCTCAACGCCCGGCACCGCCCGTACCAGCAATTGGTAAATGATGACAGCAGGCAACAGTCCGAAGGTCACCATATCAGCCAGCGAATCCAATTCCTTCCCGATGGGCGAACTGACCTTGAGTAGCCGAGCCGCAAAGCCATCGAAAAAATCGAACACGGCGGCCAGGCCAATCAAAGCACACGAAAGCAGCATGTTGTTGTGGAAAACCTCCACGATGCCCACGCAGCCGCAGAGCAGATTGGCGCAAGTCAGCGCGTTAGGAATGTGGCGTTTCATGGGCTAACTGATTAATTCAGGAAAGGATTATGCTTCTTTTCAAAACCGATGGTGGTCGGTTGCATATGTCCGGCATAAACCGTGTAATCATCGGGTAAGGTGAAAAGCTGGGTACGGATACTGTTGAGTAGCGTTGTCATGTCGCCGCCGGGCAGATCGGTGCGGCCTATACTTTGGCGAAACAGCACATCGCCGCCAATAACGAAGTGCTGATCGTCGCTCACAAAAGCTACATGGCCCGGCGCATGCCCCGGAACGAAAATAACCCCTAAGGTCGAGTTACCAAAGGTGACGGTATCGCCCGCTTCCAGCCAACGCTCCACGGTGGGTTCGGTAAAAGCCGGGAAGCCGTAATTGGGCGCGTACGTCTTGACGGCTTTAAGTAGTGGTTCATCCAACCGATGCAACGCAAAAGGAATCGCGTAAGTACTTTTTAATTTTTCGACCCCCAGCACATGGTCAATGTGGGCGTGGGTGTTGTAGACACCGACAGGTTTGAGGTCGTTCGCTTTGATGAATTCAAGAATCTGCTGATGTTCCCGCGTTTCGTAAGCACCGGGGTCAATGATAATTGCTTCTTTAGTCTCATCGTGAAGCACATAGGTATTTTCCGAAAACGAGCCGAAAGTAAAGGATTTTATTTGAATCATATTTTAGCTGATAATTTGAATAACGAAGGTAAGCAACTGAGCGGAAACTGTCCTTTCCGACCTCCACAAAGAAAAAAGGTCCTTTGTCAATTGACAAAGGACCTTTTTTAAATCGGTGCATAATTCAAGCACACCATAAGCTTAATGATAGCTTAATACTTTTGATTGGTATCGGCCCAATTGTTGGACTCCCAACCCGTGTGAATATTACGGCCACGGTAGGTTTTCCACTCGTTTGTGATGGCATTACCTTCGTCCATCGTGCGGGCTTTCACGCCTACCACGATTCCGCCATTATCCAAGCTCTCCTTATAGACCGCAGCGCGCTCCTCGGGAATACCTGAACCTACCAGGGCACCAACGATACCACCCGTCAATCCACCTGCTCCAGCACCAGCCAAACCGGCGGCGATGGGACCTGCAATGACAAGACCGAGTCCGGGAATAGCGATGGCTGTTCCGATGGCAGCAATGGCACCTACGATTGCACCAGCGGTACCACCGATAGCAGAACCTACACCCGCACCTTCCATGGCTTTGTTGCCCAATTCGGAGCGATCGTCCTCATCTACATTTTTATAATTGGTTTTGCGCGTCTCATCCGACATCAAAATTGAAATATCGTCTTTGGTATAGCCACGCTCAACGAGCGAGTTATACGCTTTTTCCGCGTCGTCCTTATCGTGAAATACGCCGGTGATCGTTCCGGTTTTGGCGTCGAGTTCCGTAGTACCGTGCAATTTGTTTGAATCTGTGAAATTATCCATTGTAATGTCTGTTTAGTATTTGATTGTGAGTAATGATAACGTATTACCCCGACGACATTAAACAATCATTCCAAGCGACTGGAAGGCGGATTCGGCTGACGAATCAAACTTTTCTTCCCCAAATTGGGTACGAATCAGGACGCCTGATTTCAACCTAATAAGAATATCGTCGGCTGTTTGTGAAGGTCCAGTTTTTTGCCGGAGCGCGTCGAATCACGCCACTGCTGCATCGATTGCGTTTTGACGTACGCGTCCGGCGCGGTAAGGTTGCTGGCCACGCAAAGCAGCGTGTCGGGCTGGCAGGCTTCCAGCAGCGTCTCCATCATGTGGTTATTGCGGAAGGGCGTTTCCATAAATATTTGGGTTTGCCCGAATTCCCGCGCGTCCTTTTCGAGAAACAACAACGCCTTGAGCCGATCGGTCTTATCGATGGGCAGGTATCCGTGAAACGCAAACGACTGCCCGCTCAGCCCTGAGGCCATCAGCCCCAGAAGTATGCTCGACGGCCCTACCAGGGGCACCACATTCATGCCCATTTCGTGCGCCAGCCGCACGGCTACCGCCCCGGGATCCGCCACGCCCGGACAGCCCGCTTCCGACAATATGCCGATGTCGGCTCCGGCGGGCAGGGCGCGAAGTTGGGCAGCGACGGCTCTTTCGGGGGTCTTTTTGTTAAGTTCATAAAAAGTAAGGTCCTCGATCACGCGCCCCAACCGCAGTCCGCTTACGAACCGCCGGGCGGTGCGAAGCTCCTCAGCGAAGAAGTAATCGAGCTGCCCGATGACCTCCGATACCTGCGGGCTGAGTACTTGTGCCGCCGTCCCTTCGGCCAAAACAGTGGGAATGAGGAAAAGGGTGGGGGGGGATTTTTGCGTTTGACTGGACATTTTTACAAATTGAATTTTTTACAAAATAACCCCTTTTTAATCTCAATCCGAAAGCATGAAGCGTTTTAGAACCATTTCACGCGGAGCGACGGCGGCGGCTATTCTCTTAATTTTTTTATCACTTACGGCCGGAAAGCCGTTTTCCACAACCGCTACCTCCGTACCGGCTCCACCCAACATTCTCCTTATTTTTGTCGATGATCTCGGTTGGGCCGATTTGAGCAGCTACGGCAGCCAATTCTATGAAACGCCCAATATCGACGCGCTCGCCGCCGCCGGCGTAAGATTCACCGATGCCTACGCGGCAGCATCCATTTGCTCGCCCTCGCGCGCGGCGCTCATGACGGGCAAGTATGCCGCCCGCACGGGTATCACCGATTGGATCAGGGCTAGTTTTCAAAACGCCTCGGCGGAGTACGGCGGAAAAAGCAAGGCAGAATACGAGCGTGATTTGACCCAAAAACTAATCGTGCCTTCGATTCCGTTCGAGCTGCCATTGGCCGAGAAAACCACGGCCGAGTATCTGAAGGAACGGGGCTACGCTACGGCTTTTGTGGGTAAGTGGCATTTGGGCAGCGAGCCTTTCTACCCAGAGAAGCAAGGCTTCGACGTTAACATTGGCGGGTGCGATTTTGGGCAGCCGCCCTCCTATTTCGATCCTTACGAAAACGACCGCACCAAGGGCATACCCACCCTGCCGCCGCGCAAAACGGGCGAGTACCTGACCGACCGCGAGGGCGACGAAGTGATCGGCCTTATTCGCAAGAACAAAGCCAAACCCTTTTTCATCAATTACGCGCCCTACGCCGTACATACCCCATTGGGCGGTAAGCCGGAACTGGTGGCTAAATACAAAGCCAAAGCGCCGTCGAACGGCCAGGGCAACGCGACCTACGCTGCCATGATCGAGAGCCTGGACCAAAACGTGGGCCGTATCCTGGCCGAATTGAAAGCGCAGGATTTACTAGAGAACACGTTAGTAATTTTTACGTCGGACAATGGCGGTTTGGAAGGAGATCCCAAAAATCCGATCACCCATAATCCGCCTTTACGCAGCGGCAAGGGATTTCCCTACGAGGGCGGCATCCGGGTGCCTTTAATCGTGAGTTGTCCGGGCCAAATCGCGCCGCGCGTATCGGGTAGCCCGGTGATTACGATGGATATTTTCAACACGATTTTGGAAATTGCCGGTACACAACCCGATCGCGACATCCCCAACGATGGCGTTAGTCTGCTTAGCCACGTGCGCACCGGAAAGCCGTTGCCGACGCGGGATCTATTTTGGCATTTTCCGCATTACCGCTACGAGGAAGTAACGCCGCACAGCATCGTACGGAGTGGCTATTGGAAACTGATCCACAACTACGAAGACGATTCCGATGAGCTTTACAACCTAAAAGACGACATCGCCGAAACCCGCAACGTAGCCGCGCGATTACCGAAAAAAAGGCAGGAGCTGCGCGGGAAGTTGGACGCATTTTTGGAACGGACGGAAGCGAAGATGCCTACGCAACGCTGACTCATCAGCGCTGGTAGCGTTCCGAACGCTAACGATGACAGCGGTTAGAACCTGCAATGGAATTGGCTGTCAGCGTTATTTTTGCCAAAGGTATTTTTTATTCAATTTCCAACCTTTTTCTGTCGAACCGTCTCCCTGTAAAAAACCAGGTGAAGTACGCCATAAAATGCTACGCCATATTGCCAGAAGAAGCGCAACCGTTGGTAGGGACGCGGTAGAGCGTGGATTACCAGCGGAGTGCCATCAGCGATTTTTTCAACCTATTATTCACACCCAAGCGAAAATGAAGAAAACAGCCTATTTATTATTATTACTCCTCGGAATGCTGAGTTGTCAAAGCGACAAAGACATCGATCCAAAAACCTTGCAACTTCTTGAAGGTAAATGGGAACAAACCGGGCATCAAACCAAAGAGAACGGCAAAACGGTCTGGGTGGCAGACTCCACAAACGGGGAAATTTCGTTGCTTATCCGCGCCGACGGCGTGCCTTTGGACAAGAACGGTGAAGGTTTTTGCTGTCCGCCCAAGAACTTCCTGATCGGCGGGAAGCTGTTTCCGATCGAGCCAAAGTCTCCCGTCAAATTTGCCTTTTATTGCGCGCTGGCGAGTTGCGCACCTTGCAATACCGTAGAGCTACAAATCACCGAAAAGAGTCTGATTTGGATTAGTTGTGGCGGTTTTGCCACACGCTATCGGCGATTACTGTAAACTACAACGCTCCACTTCAACGCTGACAGCGTTATGTTAGGCCAGAAAAGCCGCCAACGCTGCCACAAAAGCTTTCGGCTGCTCGGCGTGGACCCAATGGCTGGCCTTGGGTATCGTGACCAGTTCGGCGTTGGGAAACATTTCATGAATCCCGGCCCAATCCTCATCCTCGACGTAGCCCGAAAGCGCTCCCCGCAAGAATAGTGTGGGCTCGCTTACCACGCGCAATCTTGGAATCTCCGCGCCGATAGCAGCTTGCGATTCCGTCAAGACAGGTAAATTGAAGCGAAAGTCGTAGCCTCCGGCTCCGGAGCGGTAAAGGTTTTTCAGTAAAAACTGCCGCACACCAAGATTAGACTCGTAGGCGCTGAATAAGTCATCGGCCTGTTGGCGGTCGGTGATTTCGGCCAGCGGCAAGGCATTCAGTCCGGTGATGAGGGAATCGTGGTGTGGCGGGTAGACCTTGGGGCCAATGTCCACGACGACTAGTTTGTCGTAGGTGCCGGGGTAAGTCTCGGCGTATTGCATCACCGTTTTACCCCCCATCGAGTGGCCGATCAGTATTGGATTTTCCAATGCGTGATCTTTAATAAATTCTGCCAAATCCGCCGACATGGCCTCGTAGGTAAAATCCGCCGTGTGCGGCGAGCGACCGTGGTTGCGCTGGTCGACGAGGTACACCACGTAGCCTAAGTCGGCAATGGCCTTGCTAACCGTCGACCAGTTATCCAGCGAGCCAAAGAAACCGTGCAGAATAACAAGCGGCTGACTGCCTTGCCCTACTTTCTTAAAGTTTAATTTCATGGTTTTTCTTGGGGACACAGAGTTTCACAGAGTTCGAACGATGCCTAGGTCCAGTACCCTTTCGCCGTTGACCGTTTAACCCAAATAAACAGTCTTTTCCCGTTGCGCCACCAGTATCCCTATCGGCTCGGCTTCGATGTTAAAGGTGCGCAGGATGCTTTCCAGGTCCGCCTGTCCTTCGGGTGTCACGGCGATGAGCAGGCCACCACTTGTTTGGGGATCGGCCAGAATATAGCGCTGGGTTTCGGTCAGCTCGGCGACTTTATGACCGTAGCTTTGCCAGTTACGCACCGTACCGCCGGGATAGGATTTCTGGGCCAGATAATCCTCGATGAAAGGTAGCTTGGGTACTTTGTCGAAGTCAATTACCGCGCTGAGTCCGCTACCGCCAGCCATTTCTATAAGGTGCCCCAGCAGGCCGAAGCCCGTCACGTCGGTAAGCGCCTTCACCGATTCCAGCGCGCCCAGCGCCACCCCCACTTTGTTGAGCTGTCGCATTTGGTCGGCGGCGAGGTGGGCGTGCTCGGGCCGGAGCAGGCCCTTCTTTTGGGCGGTAGTCAGGATACCGACGCCAATTTTTTTGGTCAGATACAGCAAGTTGCCTTCGGTAGCCGTGTCGTTGCGCTTCAAGTGCTGCACCGCAACGCGCCCCGTGACGGCCAGGCCGAAAATTGGCTCGGGGCTGTCGATGCTGTGGCCGCCCGCCAGCGGAATGCCAGCCTCGGCGCAGATTGCCCGGCTGCCTTCAATGACGCGCCCGGCAATTTCAGGAGCGAGCTTGTCGATGGGCCAGCCCAAAATAGCAATAGCCATGAGGGGAGTTCCACCCATGGCGTAGACATCCGAAATGGCATTGGCCGAGGCAATACGTCCAAAATCATAGGGGTCATCAACGATGGGCATGAAAAAGTCGGTGGTACTGATGATGGCATCGCCGTTGCCGAGGTCCATCACGGCGGCGTCATCGCGAGAATGATTACCTACCAGCAAAGTACTGGTATCGAACGAGAGCAACCCGGCGAACACCGCCGAGGAATCGTTGCCGTGCAGGATTTTGTCGAGAATTTGGGGGGAGATCTTGCAGCCGCAACCCGCGCCGTGGCTGTATTGGGTAAGTTTTACTGTGTCGGTATCTATATTGGTTGGAGCGTCCATAAGAAGGCGTTTTTTTCTTTCTTTAGAAAACAAAGGTAGGCAGACAAACCTTCTCACCCCTAAAAAGTTCATCTTTCAGAACTCAGGAACTCCTTAGAAAACTTAACAAAACCTTAACACATAAGAATATTGAAGTTTTGAGACACAATCCTGCATTTTTCCACTAGATCAAGCAGTTAAGTCGTTGGTTTTAGTATTTTAATAGGATAGGTGCTTTTGTTTTACAAAGAAATTTACCCTTATTTTGCACCCAAAATCATCACCCTTCGTCAGGAAGGTAACGAACAATCAAACCAAATCCCACAATCCAATGAACAGGAAGACTCTACTTCTTCAATCGGTTGGTATGACGCTGCTGGCGTTCCTGCTGACTTTCATGGGCGCTCAGGCGCAGGTGACGTCCTCGGCCATCACGGGCCGCGTTGCCGACGAGAAAAACGAAGGCCTACCCGGCGCGACGGTGGTGGCTACGCACTTGCCCTCAGGTTCGCAGTACGGCACGGTCACCAACGAGTCGGGCCGGTACACCATTCCTTCGGTGCGGGTAGGCGGCCCCTACAAAGTGACGGTGAGCTACGTAGGCTACACGGAGCAGACGCGGGAGGATATCATCGCGAACCTGGGTACTTCGGCTAACGTCAATTTTACGATGGGCGACCAGGGCACGCAGTTGTCGGAAGTTACCGTACGCACCAACCGCAGCGACGTGTTCAGTTCGGATCGGACGGGTGCCGCTACCACGATCAACTCGGAGCAATTGAAGGCATTGCCGACGATCAGCCGTAGTATCGACGACTTCACGCGCTTGACGCCCCAGTCCAACGGCAACAGCTTCGGCGGCCGCGACGGACGCTATAATAACATTACGATCGATGGCGCCAATTTTAACAATAACTTTGGTTTGAGTGCAAGCAATCTGCCCGGCGGTAGCGCCCAGCCGATTTCACTAGACGCCATCGAGGAAGTGCAGGTCAACATCGCGCCCTACGACGTGCGCCAGGCCAACTTCACGGGAGCGGGCATCAATGTGATTACCAAGAGCGGTACCAACCAGGTGAAGGGAACAGCCTACACGTACTTCCGTAATGAGAAGTATAACGGTACAAAGGTAGGTAGCGAAGATCTTCCAGAGGCCGACAAAACGAAAAACCAAATCTATGGTTTCAGCCTTGGTGCGCCAATTATCAAAAATAAACTGTTCTTTTTCGTGAATGGTGAGTTTGAGAAAAACGTCCGTCCCGGCTTCAACTTCGTCGCAAGCCGCCCCGGCCTGACCGGGCCGCAAGTGTCGCGCACCACCGCCGACGACCTGGAAGCCGTTTCTGACTTTGCCCGTAAGGAGTACGGCTACGAAACGGGACCTTACGAAAACTACGCTAATAATTTTACGCAGCAGAATTACAAGTTCGTGGCGCGTTTGGACTGGAACATCAACCAATCTAACAAGTTCAACATCCGCTACTCCGACGTAAACAACACCGACGACAACATCGTCAATGGCCGCTCGGCCCCAAACCCCCGCGGTTCCTCGAACCGGGTGAGCCAGAATGCTTTAACTTACCAAAACACCAACTACGGTTTCCAGAACAGCGTCCGTTCTATTGCCGCCGAGTTGAACTCGACCTTTAATGGCAAGTTCTCGAATCAGCTTTTGGGTACTTACACCTTTATCCAAGATACCCGTACTTCCAAGAGTGCCGACTTCCCATTCGTTGACATTTGGAAAGAAAAGGACAACTACATCAGCCTGGGCTACGAGCTATTCAGCTACAACAACGATGTAAGGAATAAGGTATTCAACATCATCGACAACTTCACCTATTACGCGGGTAAGCACACAATTTTGGGTGGCGTTTCTTACGAGCAGATGTACTTCGCCAACAGCTTCCTTCGCTACGGCACAAGCTACTATCGCTTCAACTCGGTCGAGGATTTCCTCACCAAACAACTACCAACCGCTTACGCTTACACGTATAGCCTGCAGCCGGGCGTTTCGTCGCCGGTTTCGGAGCTTACCTTCGGCCAGGGTTCGGCCTATTTGCAGGATGAATTCAGCGCCACGCCCAAGTTGAAACTAACGGCCGGTATTCGCGTCGACCTGCCGGTTTACCCGGATGCGCCCATCGAGAACAAGTACGTTACTGATTCGCTTACTTTTAAGAATGGCGAAAAAATTACGACCGGACAGTGGCCTAATTCCAAAGCAGCCATTTCACCCCGCGTGGGTTTCAACTACTCCGAAACGGAGAAAGGTCTGCAAGTGCGCGGCGGTACAGGTGTATTCAACGGCCGTATCCCGTTTGTGTGGTTTACCAATCAACCTTCCAACAGCGGCGTAATCCAGAATACGATCGAAATCACCGATCCTAAGAAATTGGTCGACTATCCTTTCGATGCCAACCCGGCGGCGCACCTGGACCAACTGCCCCAAAACGCGGGACAGTCGGCGCCTACCAGCCTGGCTTCGGTCGATCCCAATTTCCGGATGCCCCAGGTATGGCGTACCAACCTAGCCATCGATAAGCGATTGCCCGGTGATGCATCCATAACACTGGAAGCTATTTACTCGCGCGAACTCCAAACGGTGTATCAGCGCAACATCAACTACAACGATCCGGTTAGTTCTTTGATCGGCGCCGACAACCGTCCGTTGTACACCCGCGACACCCGCCGCGTAGAGCCCAATATCTCGGAAGCGATGGTACTGGGCAACACTTCAGGCGGCGGCGGACTTTCGCTGACTGCTTCGGCGAAGAAAAACTTTGGCAAAGGCCTGTCGGCTAACCTGGCTTACACTTTTAACAACGTGAAAGACCGCACCGGCAATCCCGGTTCGCAAGCGGCTTCGGCCTGGTCTAACAATGTGGCCGTAGGTGGACTGAATGACTTGCCCCTCGCCTACTCGGACTACGCTGTGCCGCATCGCGTAGTCGGTGCCATATCGTACCGCGCCGACTACGCGGGATTTATGGGTACTACAGTGTCGCTGTTTTTTGAAGGGCAAAGCCAGGGTCGTTACTCGTACGTCTACAACGGCGACCTGAATGGCGATGGTCTCAACTCCGACCTGCTGTATATACCGAAAAATCCTGGTGAGATTCTCTTCGAAGACGTACTCAATTCCGACAAAACGATAAAGTACACCGCGAAGCAGCAATCGGATGCCTTCTTTAATTACGTTGATCAAGATTCGTATCTAAGCAAGCACAGGGGCGAGTACGCTGAGCGCAATGGCGCGCTGGCTCCCTGGTATAACCGCATCGACTTTCGGGTTTTGCAGGATTTCTACCTCAACGTAGGCGGCAAGCGCAATACGATTCAAGTCGGTCTGGACATCCTGAACTTACCCAACCTGTTAAAATCGAGCTGGGGTGTTCGCCAGCGTACGGCCGTGAACAACGCAGCGATCCTGCAATACCGCTCGCTTAAGGATGGTCAGCCCGTTTTCCGCCTTGCAGAAGCTGGTAAAGAATTGCCTACCACAACTTACCAGAACGTGGTTTCAGCTTCCACGACTTGGGGCGCGCAGGCAAGCATCCGCTATATTTTCAACTAAGGGCTAGTTTAGCCAAGAATGCAAAACTCCCGCGCCGTTTGGTGCGGTTTTTTTTTATAGTAAGTCAGGCGCTTTCGCTATCTCTTGGCTAAAAGACCGAGACAGTTGATAACCTTGTTTATCGAACCACCTCCTTGACTCGCTTCAAAGTCTCGATTCCAGTTCGGTAGCCGTCTAAAATCAGGCGTGTAATGTCTTCGGAATTGAATTTTTGCAAATCCAGCATGAGCGGTTCTTTAGGCCGAATGATGGTGAGCTTGATAGGATCGCCGCGCAGCACCGAGCGTTCGGCGTAGCCTTCGGCCCACTCGATGTCGTTATTGACGATCTGGTTGACGGTCACGTCCTTGACGCGTTCAATCAGACTGACCAGGTTGCGGGAACTGAAATTCTCCCGGGCGTAGAGTTGTCGGGAATGGCAGGCAATAAGTACGATTTCTTTGGCCCCATCGCGGATGGCCTCGTGAATGGGTGCCACCACGCGCAAACCCCCGTCCAGAAACTTTTCGACCGTACTGCCGATCGGTACCGGCGGCATGAGCAAAGGCAGCGACGAACTGGCCCGGACGTAATCCATGAAAAATTCGTCGTCCGGCGAGGCGTATACAATATTACCGTGCGTGATATTGACGGCCCCGACTTTTATCTTAACTGAGCATTCGCGCAGCAAAAATGCGTCGACGCTCCGGCGAATCAGGTCGTGCAGCGGCGCGGGGTCGAGCAGCCCGTCAAAGCGACTCATCAACGTACTGAAGCCCAGCGATACCCGCGACCGCAGCATCGCCACATCCTGAGGCTGGGTGATGTTCTTGATCCAAAAAGCCATTAACTCCCGTCCAACGAGCGGCCAATCGATCGCTTTTTTTTCCTCCACCTCCTGCTGTCCCGCCGCGTTGACGAGATAAGTGGCGTTGAGCGCGCCCACCGAGACGCCATAAATCATCTCCGGCGCGAAGCCGTCCTCCAAAACTGCCTTGGCGGCTCCCACCTGAAACGCCCCTTTCATCGAACCTCCTCCCAGTACAAGTGCTTTCATATAAATGAACATTTTGCCCGTAATATAGGTATAAACATAATATTTTGTGGCAATTTTGGCCCCGCTATGTCCCGCTCCATTCAAGAAATACAGGCCCCGATCCAGCACGAAATGAAGGCTTTCGAGCCAAAATTCCGGCAATCGATGAAGAGCGACGTCCGGCTGCTGGATCAGATCATGAACTACATCATCCGGCGAAAGGGCAAGCAACTCCGGCCAATGTTCGTGTTTTTGTCAGCGGGCGTGTGTGGCACCATCTCGGAAGCCACCTACCGCGGCGCCGCGTTGATTGAGCTGCTGCACACCGCCACGCTGGTACACGACGACGTAGTCGATGACTCCAATTACCGCCGTGGTTTTTTCTCAATAAGCGCTTTGTGGAAAAATAAAATCGCCGTGCTCGTCGGTGATTACCTGTTGTCGCGCGGGTTGCTTTTGTCGGTAGATCACGGTGATTTTGATTTATTAAAAATAGTTTCAACCGCCGTCCGTGAACTTAGTGAAGGGGAGTTGCTCCAAATCGAGAAGGCCCGTCGATTGGACATCGATGAAGCCGTGTACTACGAAATCATCCGTCAGAAAACCGCCTCACTCATCGCTTCCTGTTGCGCGGTGGGCGCCAGTTCCGTCGAGGCCGATCCCGAAACGGTGCAGCGGATGCACGCCTTCGGTGAAAAAGTCGGTATTGCTTTTCAGATCAAAGACGATCTCTTCGACTACGGTGACGCCGAAGTGGGCAAGCCGCTGGGCATCGACATTAAGGAAAAGAAAATGACGCTCCCGCTGATTTACGCCCTCAACCAATCATCGTGGCTGGAAAAACGACGTATTATCAATATCGTCCGCAATGAGAGCCACAAGCCGCGCAAGGTATCGGAGGTGATTGCCTACGTCAAGCAATCGGGCGGCATCGAGTACGCGCAGCAAGTCATGCTCCGCTACGTGGAGGAAGCCCGCCAACTACTACACGCCTTCCCGGAATCGAAATACCGGCACTCGCTCGAACAACTCGTGCAATTCACTATTGAAAGGACAAAATAACCTCAAAACTCATAATCAACTCCCAACCCGAACAGCGCAAAATCGTATTTGACAGGGTCGGTAGGATCGAATTGCCGCAACGCTTCGGTGAGTTGCAGGGCGGTCTGCCAATCGGTTTGACGGCGTTGAATGAGGCCCAGGTGACGCGCCACGCGGTCGACGTGGACATCGCAGGGCATGACGAGCTGGGCGGGGCTGAGTTGCCGCCATAGCCCGAAGTCGACGCCCCGATCGTCGCGCCGCACCATCCAGCGCAGGAACATATTGAGCCGCTTGCAGGTAGATTTACGCGCGGGCGTCGCGATATGCTTGCGGGTGCGGGTCGGGAAATCTTCCAGGCTACAAAATCGATCATGAAAAGCCATCAGACTTTTCTCGACTGTGGGTTGAAGCGCCAGGTCAGGTACCAAAAAAGCCGTTTCCAGAGAATCGTGCTGCCGATAATAATTTTGAAAAAAATGAAGAAAGTAAAGTGTATCCGTCGCGTTGAAGGTACGGTGCTTGAAGTTTAGAAAGCGTTTGAGGTCGTTTTCCTGGTGATTTAAAATAAAATCATAGGGCGCGCCATCCATGAGCGCGATCAATTCATGGCACTTGTTCAGAATCGTCTTGCGCTGACCCCAGGCCAGCGTCGCCGCCCAAAAGCCCATGATTTCAATGTCCTGCTTTTTACTAAAAAGGTGCGGAATACTGACCGGATCCGGTCCGATAAAGTCGGGACGATTGTAACGAAGGTAGTTGCGCTCGAGCATGTCGGCGAGCGGTTCAGAAGGCACTTGCAGCCGGGAGTTATTTGCTGACAAATTTACCAAAAACGTAAGCCAATGCCTGTGACACGCCCGAAAATATCAGCACCAATGTGGAAATAAGAAAGGTAAAAACAGCGATGAAAGGGTACATGAGGGCGAATACCACGCTCCATACTTTATAGCCTACCGTCTTTTTTTGTTCGGCGCGTTCTTCTTCTCTTCTTGATTTGAATTCAGGAGCGTGTTTCATTGCATTTAGTTGGCCGCGATAAAGCTGATACTGGCTCTGAAACGGCGGCTATTGGGAGAAAGTTTCTCGAAAGCCCGCGTCGAGAGCTTAATGATAATGTCGCGGTTGTTGCCGGTGTCAGGGATGCGGCCCACTACTTTTACCCAGATCTCGGCCTGGTTGAACTCATTGGTGACCTGGACCAAAGTGCCAATCGGGGCCGTGCGGTGCAACGCCAGATACTTGCTGCTGCTCGTTTCAGCGTCAATTACCTCGGCCAGCCCCGACTCACTCATGCGCTTAGCGCTGGCAGCGGGTATTTCCGGCTCCGGCTCGGGCTCAGGCTTACGGGGCTTCTCCACAACCGGAGCAGGGGCGGCGGGCTCCACCTTTTCAACGGGCTTGGCGGGCGTGGGGAAAGGCGTCGCGGCGGGCTGCAGCTTGGCGTATGCTTTCTCGGATACAATCAGGTCTTCGCCCAATCGTACATTGTCGGAGGTCATGTCGTTCCACTTGCGAATGTCCGCCAGTGTTACGCCGTATTTTACCGCGATACTATACAGGGTTTGCCCTTGCTCGACTCGGTGGATCCCGAATGCTGCGCTTGCACTGGTAGCAGGCGCTTTCTTCTCCTCTACTTCCTTCCGGCGCTCCTCCTTTCGCTCTTCTTTGGCCGCAGCACGCGTCGGCTTTGGGGGAGTGTAAGGTACCCGGATCACCTGGTCGGAACGCAGATTGTCGCCCATGCCCTCATTGGCCGCTTTAATTTCCTTCACCGACACGCCATAACGACGCATTACAGCGTAGAGCGTTTGACCGGGGTCTACCTTGTGGAGAATATAGATTCTTCCGTTGGCTCTTTCGCTACCGACAGAGTCTCGAAGTACGATGGCTCTGTCCGTGGCCGAGGCCTCGCTGCCCAGCCACACCGTGCCCAACAGGACAAGCAAATAGTTCATGTTATTTGGTTAGTTTCAAGCTAAAGAATTCGTGGGTACCCCGCAGACAAACCAATCGACCGCCGTGCCAAAGCATGGTATCCCGGCCCATCCCTTCACGCGCCTCGCCCAGGGAGGCCTGGTAGACGACCGTTCGGTCACGGTGTACGATCAGCAGACGTTGGGCCACCTTTTCTTTCTCGTAAAGATAATAAGAAAAGACTACATACGGCTCCACTTCCAAATAATCGATGGCGATTGGCGCTGAGATACCCGCCGTTTTATGGAGGAAATTTGCCAGCGTGTCGAAGTAGGCATCGTGCGGCTCATAGCGCCGTGGCGTACGAAATTTAGATTCATCAATCGAATTGACCTCGGCTTCGCCGACTGATTCCAATGGAAGTCCAGATTCGACATCGACGCGATGATAACCAACTCCGCCCGCCTGTTTGCGGGCCGCAATTAGTACGGGTGTATTGGCTAAGGGGCGCACAAAAATCCAGCCTGGCAGTACCCATTGCAGCTGGCCATCCGTAACCGAAACCCCCAGTAGATCAGTGGGTTCCGGCACGTCGGGAAAGCGGTAGTTGTGCAGGTAAATATGCTCTTCCCCAAAAGCCACCAGACTAGTCCACCAATCGGTGGCCGCAGGAGCTTCCATCCACTTTACTCCGCCCGAAACAGGATCCAGCAACGCCCAGGATGCCAGCCGCTCGACCGGGTCGCGCAGCTCGACCGCCCACAAGTCTCGGCTTGGGTGCGGCAAAATACGCCAGATGGTTTGGGCGAAGGTATGGGAAAAGAGGTTTTCGGATGGCAAAGACAAGGACTTTGGGTTGTAAGTGGTAGTTTTGAAAAAGTAAATCGACTATCCAACGTCCAAAATCCTATTAAAATGCAAATCGTTGGAATAATTCCCGCTCGCTACGCTTCCACCCGCTTCCCGGCCAAGGCCCTCGCCGACATCGGCGGCCGAAGCATGATTCGCCGCGTTTACGAACAGGCCACCCAATCGTCGCGGCTGGCGCGGGTCGTGGTCGCGACCGATGACCCACGTATATTCGAGCACGTGCAGGCCTTTGGCGGTCAGGTTGTGATGACCTCACCCAAACATCAAAGCGGTACCGACCGATGCTTCGAGGCGCTGCAGTACCTTGAAGAAGTCTATGATTACGTCATTAACATTCAGGGCGACGAGCCGTTCATTCAGCCGAGCCAAATCAACCGGTTGGCCTCGGTGCTGAACGGCCAAACCCAGCTCGCCACGCTGGTCAAGGTGATCGAGGACGAAGCCACACTATTCAACCCCAACACGCCCAAGGTACTGCTCGACCACCGACGCAACGTACTTTATTTCAGCCGTCAAACCATTCCTTATTTGCGTGGCGTGGAACCCGCGGATTGGCTTAATAAGCATACCTTTTACAAACACATCGGCATATACGCCTACCGTAAGGATGTACTGGCGCAAATCACGCAGCTGCCCGTTTCTTCCCTGGAAAGCGCCGAAGCCCTGGAGCAGCTCCGCTGGCTCGAAAACGGCTACGCCATCAATGCCGTCATTACGCCCGACGATTCCCACGGCATCGACACCCCGGAGGATTTGGTAAAAGTGGCAGAGCGGTTTTTGTAGTGTTGTTTAGGTGTTTAGGCCTATTTATTTTGATTTGATAACCTAAATAAATAAGCCTCTATTAAAGATTAACCATAAATCGACAATTATACTGACCAATACCACAACCTTTAGTTCAGCGTTCAACTCTAATACTTCCATTAGACGCCTCCATAAAACCTCTCTACACTATGCAATACAATATCCTTTGGGCCGATGATGAAATCGACCTCCTTAAGCCTCACATCATGTTTTTGACCAGTAAAGGCTATAACGTGACACCCGTCAACAGCGGGGCCGATGCGCTGGACAAGGTCGAAAGCGAACGCTTCGATATCGTGTTTCTGGATGAAATGATGCCAGGCATGACGGGACTCGAAACGCTGGCCCAAATCAAACAAACGCACCCTTCGCTGCCCGTGGTTATGATTACCAAGAGCGAGGAAGAGCATATTATGGAGGACGCCATCGGCTCCAAAATCGCTGATTACCTCATCAAACCCCTCAACCCGAATCAGATTCTGCTGTCGGTCAAGAAAATTTTGGACAACAAGCGGTTGGTTACAGAGAAAACCACGCTAAGCTACCAGCAGCAGTTTCGGAATCTGGCGATGCAGTACCAGGACCGCATCAGCCACGAGGAATGGGCGGATATTTATAAAAAGCTGATTTATTGGGAACTGGAACTGGAAAGCTCCCAGGACCAGGGGATGTCGGAGGTCTTTTCGATGCAGAAGAGCGATGCAAATACCAATTTTGCCAAGTTTATCGAGGAAGAATACGAAGACTGGCTCAACGACCCGCGCGCCGACCGTCCGTTGCTTTCGCATCAACTGATGAAGCAAAAGGTATTCCCGCACATGCAGGGTAGCAGCGAACCGCTGTTTTTCCTGCTCATCGACAACTTCCGCTACGACCAGTGGAAAATGATTCAATCGGTGATGGAAGAGTACTTCACCATTGAGGAAGAGTCGACTTACTACTCTATTCTCCCCACAACGACGGGTTACGCCCGCAACGCGATTTTTGCCGGGCTGATGCCCAGCGAAATTGAGCGCAAGTACCCGCAATGGTGGGTGAGCGACGAGAACACACCCGATGGCGAGGAAGGACTCAACAAGCATGAGCAGGATTTGCTACAAAAGCAACTCGACTGGAACCGCCTGGATGGGAAGATGTCTTATCACAAAATTCTGAATACCAATCAGGGCAAAGCGTTGGTCGACAATTTCAACAACCTGATGGGCAACGCGCTCAACGTGGTGGTGTACAACTTTGTGGATATGCTGTCCCACGCCCGCACGGACGTCCAGATGATCAAGGAATTGGCTCCTGACGAAGCGGCCTATCGATCGATCACCAAGTCATGGTTCCAACACTCACCGCTGCTTGATTTTATTAAGAAAGTTGCTGAAAAAGGCGGTCGATTGATGCTGACGACCGATCACGGTATGATTCGGGTGCAAAAGCCCGTCAAGATTATCGGCTACCGCGAGACCAATACTAATTTACGCTATAAGCACGGCAAAAATCTGGGCTTCGATGATAAAAACTTATTGGTGTGTCGCAAGCCGGAGCGCTTTTTCCTGCCCAAACCGCACGTCTCGACGTCCTACGTCTTCACGAAGGAAGATTACTTTTTTGCCTACCCCAATAATTACAACCAGTATGTCAACCTCTACCGCGATACTTTCCAGCACGGTGGCGTCTCGATGGAGGAAATCATCATTCCGTTTATTGATATGAAAGCGAAAGGAAGTTGAAAGAAGGAAAGGAAATTTTAGAATTTTCAAACTAACCACCAAGCCTTTCCT
>JBBSSJ010000008.1:0-37036 GCA_038242095.1 Cytophagales bacterium | reverse complement strand
TGAATCGCCTGGGAGGGGGTCGGGAGTTGTAAACCACCACCTAACACAGGAATAGATTATGCCAGACATACTAGTGCTGATATTGACAGCCGCCGCCGCCTTGGGGGTAGGGCTGTTTATTGGAAAAATGATTTTCCAGAAAGCCTCCGAACAGAAAGAAGCCGAGGCGCAAACCCGCGCCGCCGAAATACTCCGCAATGCCGAAGTAAGCGCCGAAAATATCAAGAAAGACCGTATCCTGGAAGCTAAGGAGAAGTTCCTCCGCCTCAAAGAAGAGTTCGAGGAGGAGTCCAGCCGCAAGAAGAATTTGCTGCATTCAAACGAGCAGAAACTTAAACAGCGCGAGCAGTCGATTTCGCAAATGATGGAGCAAAACAAGCGCCGCGAAAACGAACTCGAAACCCAGAAAACCAACCTTACCCAGCAAACTGAAGTTGCGACCAGACGCCGCGAGGAAGCCGAGCGCATGCTGAATCAGCAGGTGTCGCAACTGGAAAAAATCGCCAGCCTTACCGCCGACGAAGCCCGCAACCAGTTGGTCGACGCCCTGAAAGCCGAGGCCGAAACCCGCGCCGCCTCCCACATCAAAAACGTGATGGAGGAGTCTCGGCTCACGGCCACGAAGGAGGCTAAGAAAATAGTCATCGATACGATTCAACGTACCGCTGCCGAACACGCCATCGAAAACTGTGTGTCGGTCTTCAACATCGAAAACGACGACATCAAAGGCAAAATCATTGGCCGGGAGGGACGCAATATCCGCGCCTTGGAAGCCGCCACGGGCGTAGAAATCATCGTGGACGACACGCCCGAGGCGATCGTCATCTCGGGCTTTGATCCCGTGCGTAGGGAGGTGGCCCGATTGTCGTTGCACCGTTTGGTGCAGGATGGCCGTATTCACCCCGCCCGCATCGAAGAGGTGGTGGCTAAGACCCGCAAAAATATCGACGACGAGATTGTGGAAATCGGTGAACGTACCGTTATCGATCTGGGGGTGCACGGGCTGCATCCCGAACTAGTCAAGATGATCGGGCGGATGCGTTTCCGCTCATCTTACGGTCAAAACTTGCTACAGCACTCCCGCGAAGTAGCCAAGCTTTGCGCCACGATGGCCGCAGAATTGGGCCTTAACGCCAAACTTGCCAAGCGCGCCGGACTCCTGCATGATATTGGTAAAGTGTGGCACGAGGAATCAGAGATGCCCCATGCTTTGCTGGGGATGGAACTGGCCAAGAAGTACAAAGAAAATCCCGAAGTGTGCAACGCCATCGGCGCTCACCACGACGAGATTGAGAAAACGAGCATCATTTCACCCATTATTCAGGTGTGCGACGCCATTTCGGGCTCGCGGCCCGGCGCGCGGCGTGAGATGATGGAATCGTACATTAAACGCCTTCGCGATCTGGAAGATCTGGCGACGGCCTTCGACGGTGTCGAAAAATGCTACGCCATTCAGGCCGGGCGCGAAATCCGGGTGATCGTCGATGCTGAGAACGTAAGCGACGAAAAAGCGAGTCTGCTGTCGTTCGAGATCTCTACCAAGATCGAAAAAGAAATGCAGTACCCCGGGCAAATCAAAGTCACGGTGATCCGCGAAATGCGGGCCGTGGCCTACGCCCGTTAGAATTTGAATTTGTCCACAAAACTTACTCCCAAAGTGATCCTCATCACCGGTGCCTCGTCGGGCATCGGCCGGAGTATGGCGGAGTACCTGACCGAGCAGGGGCACAGCGTCTACGGTACCAGCCGGAGCCGCCCCACTGGTGTTGCTTTCAAGTGGATTTGCCTGGACGTGACGAGTGAGGAATCGGTGGGGCAAGCGGTGGAGCAAGTGCTGGCTGCGGCCGGGACCATTGACGTGCTCATCAACAACGCCGGGCTCGGGATCGCGGGGCCGCTGGAAGAGACGACCGACGAGCTTATTTACCAAGCCTTCAATACCAATGTCATGGGTATGTTGCGCGTTTGTCGGGCCACCATTCCGATTTTCCGGGCGCAACGCCAGGGGCTTATTATCAACATCAGTTCGATCGCCGCCGCCATGGGGCTGCCCTTTCGCGGCATATACAGCGCCACAAAGGCTTCGCTGGAAATTCTGACCGAGTCGATGAGCATGGAATTGAAGGAATTCAACATCCACGTATGCAGCGTGATGCCCGGCGATATTGCTACGAACATCAACCAAAACCGCTTGATCGTCGACTTACGGCCGGATTCGGTGTACGCGCATAATTTCCCCAAGGTACATCAGCAAATCAACGAAGAAGTCAGTAGGGCGCCTCAGCCCATCACGATTGCCCGGGCGGTGGCCCGTATCATCGATACGCCCCGGCCACGCCTGCACTACATCATCGGCCCCTTCGTGCAGAAGTCTTCCATCTGGCTCCGGCGTCTGCTCCCGCAGCGCTTTTTCGAGCGCATGATGATGTGGTTTTACGGCATGTAGCCCCAAACCATTTGTCCCGCCGGGGTGTTAATGATTCATTCTTACCCAATTTTTCTCATATATTTCTTACATGACCTACGCCGATCTCAATAAAAAACAATTGCTCAATATCAAGACCCTGGGCGAACTGAAAGCTGCCGGCTACGCGCCTAAGGCTATCAAGCAGGAGCTCCGGGATAATCTAATCGAAAAAATTCGCCGGAAAGAGGAGGTCTTTCCCGGCATCTGGGGCTACGAGGACACCGTCATTCCCGACATGGAACGCGCGATTCTTTCCATGCACAACATCAACCTGCTGGGTTTGCGCGGACAGGCCAAAACTCGGATTGCCCGCATGATGGTCAACTTGCTCGATGAGTACATTCCTTTCATCACCGGGACCGACCTTAACGACGACCCGATGCATCCGCTCTCGCGGTTGGCCAAAGATATCGTCGCCGAGCAGGGCGATGCTACGCCTGTTTCGTGGATGCACCGATCCGACCGCTATACCGAAAAACTCGCCACGCCCGACGTATCGGTGGCCGACCTCATCGGCGACGTTGACCCGATTAAAGCGGCAACCATGAAACTGCCTTATTCCGATGAGCGCGTGATCCACTTCGGACTCATTCCACGCTCGCACCGGGGTATTTTTGTCATCAACGAATTGCCCGATTTGCAGGCCCGAATTCAGGTGGCGCTTTTCAATATTTTGCAGGAAGGCGATATTCAAATCCGGGGCTTTAAGTTGCGACTGCCGCTGGATATTCTGTTCATATTCACGGCCAACCCCGAGGATTATACGAACCGCGGTAGCATCGTGACGCCGCTGAAAGACCGGATCGACAGCCAAATCGTGACGCACTACCCCAAGAGTCTCGACACCGGGCGGCGCATCACGGAGCAGGAAGCCGTTGTGAAGCCCGAGCAGAAGGGTATGGTCAAGGTAAATGACCTGAGCAAAGTGCTCATTGAGCAAATTGCCTTCGAGGCCCGCGAAAGCGAATACGTCGACAGCAAGAGCGGCGTGTCCGCCCGGATGACGATTTCAGCTTACGAAAGTCTGCTGAGTGCCGCCGAGCGGAGAGCGTTGCTAAATAGCGAGAAAGAAACCTATGTCAGGATCTCGGATTTGTACGGCGTAGTGCCCGCCATTTGTGGCAAGGTCGAGCTGGTGTACGAAGGTGAAGTGGAAGGCCCGGTCATCGTGGCGCAGAACCTGATCGGCAAGGCGATCCGTACCCAGTTCCTGAACTTCTTCCCCGATCCTGAAAAGGCTAAGAAATCGAAGCGCAATCCTTTCGCCAAGATCGTGGATTGGTTCGGAGCCAATAACGAGATGGACCTGATGAGCGATATGACCAACCGCGAGTACGAAGCCCGGCTCCGCACGATCGACGGGCTTGACGATTTCGTGGATGAATTCACGGGTCGCCTGCCGAAGGAAGAAAAACTATTCATGATGGAATTTGCCCTGCACGGCATGGCCGAGTACTCGCTCATCGGCAAGGAGGCGCTCGATAAAGGCACCCATTTCAAGGACTTGGTCAGTAGCATGTTCTCGGGTCCTGGCGACGGTGACGAAGATTTCGGCTTCGATTTTGACGACGATGAGGACGACGATGGGAAGCCGTTTTAAGGGGCTTTCGGCAGGTAGCCGCCACGGGGCGTCCCGATCGGCTTGCGCTTCTCGAACATGTATTAAAAAAGCCCCGCCAGTTTGGCGGGGCATTTTTAATACATGTTGCATAAAAGAAGAGCCAAACAGAAAATCAAACCTACCCAAAGGCTAGTTTTTACTTCTCCATTTGCGATTATTAAACGGCTTTATCCACCGTTTTGGCTGAGGTCTTGATGTCGTCGTCCCCGCCGCTATGGTCTTCGCTCATATCTTCAAGGGCCGCAGGGTCACCACTGACTTTTGCCTTTATTTTTGCTTCGAGCTCTTCCATCAGCTCGGGGTTGTCCTTGATGAGGTTTTTGACCGCATCGCGGCCCTGACCCAACCGGTTGCCGTCGTAGCTAAACCACGAACCCGACTTCTTGACGATGTCCAGCTCCACAGCTAAGTCGATGATTTCACCAGCCTTAGAAATACCCTCGCCATACATGATGTCAAATTCGATGACCTTGAAGGGAGGAGCGAGTTTATTTTTCACCACCTTCACCCGGGTACGGTTGCCCAGAATATTATCGGCGCTTTCCTTGATCTGACCCACACGGCGGATATCCAGCCGGATGGAGCAGTAGTACTTCAAGGCGTTACCGCCGGTCGTCGTTTCGGGGTTACCGAATACAATGCCGATTTTTTCGCGGAGCGGGGTGATAAAGATGCAGCCGCATCCTGTTTTGCTAATGACGCCCGTCAGTTTCCGCAGGGCTTGCGACATCAGGCGAGCTTGTAGGCCCATCTTGCTATCGCCCATTTCGCCTTCGAGCTCGGCGCGGGGCACCAGGGCCGCTACTGAGTCGATCACGATGATGTCCACTGCGCCGCTGCTGATGAGGTGCTCGGTAATTTCGAGCGCCTGCTCCCCGCTGTCGGGCTGGGAGATCAAAAGATTTTTGGTGTCAATGCCTAGTTTCTCAGCGTACGAGCGATCAAAGGCGTGCTCGGCGTCAACGATGGCGGCTAGGCCACCCTTTTTCTGAGCCTCAGCGATGCAGTGCATCGCCAGAGTTGTTTTACCGGACGATTCGGGACCGTATATTTCTACAACGCGGCCGCGGGGCAGGCCGCCAATGCCGAGCGCCACATCGAGGCCCAGGGAGCCCGTCGAGATCGAGGGGATGTCCAGTACCTTGCTGTCGCTAAGGCGCATTACCGTACCTTTGCCGTAGGTTTTGTCTAATTTCTCCAAAGTGGTCTGCAAGGCTTTCATCTTGCTTTCCACATCAGTTGCTTGTGCCATAAGGGAGTTTTGAATGGTTGATTTGAAACGAAAAAAAAGCGGCTTAAAGATACACCCAAACCGCCTGCGATTGGTCAATAATTATGATGTAAAAGTATGTTTTATTTTTGACATAGGCAATTGATTCTTGTATTATAATCAACACTTTTTTAATGAATGGTTCGCGTGCGGCAAAAGTCGGCTTTGCTTTGGCGCGTTTGCTTTATTGCGGCTGATTTTGCCGGTTCATTTAACGGCGCAGGTAAACACGTAGCTTCTCGAAACCCGCTCGTTGAACATCATGTTAAGGGATTGGCGCGGAAATAATGCTTTACTGCCGGATCTCATGGGCACAGGCACGCGGCATACCGTACGTACCGTGTGCCTGTGCGATGTAAAGGGAATGGGCGTACCTTTGACGATTAAATTTGGGAAAATCCATTCGCCTCTCTTTTTTCATTTGAAAAAATATTTATGTTGAAGAAAATAGCCCTTTGGGCGTTGGTTGTCCTGTTTCTGGTCGGGCTTTTCTATCGGGATGAAGTCGTGTACGGCGTCGCGCAGGCCAGCGGCCAAATCCATATTCTGCGCAGCGTCGACGAGGTAGACGACGTGCTGGCCGACCCCGCCTTTCCTGATTCGCTAAAACAGCAGATTCGCCTGATTCAGGAAATCAAGCAGTTCGGCGTCGACTCGCTGGGGCTTAATTCTTCCGACAATTACACGACTTTTTACAATCAGCGGGGCAAGCCGATTTTATGGGTCGTCACAGCCTCCGAGCGCTACCAGCTCAAAGCCAGGGAGTGGAAATTTCCGATCATCGGAACGTTCACCTATAAAGGTTTTTTTGATGAAAAACGGGCCGACCGGCAAAGTACCGAACTAAAGGATGAAGGGTACGATACCGAAACCAATGAGGTATCGGCCTGGTCGACGCTAGGCTATTTCAAAGACCCGATTTTGTCAAGTATGCTGTACCGCTCAAAAGGTAGCCTAGCGAGTCTGATCTTGCACGAGCTCACGCACGGGACGCTCTTCGTGAAGGATAACCTGGAACTGAACGAGAACCTGGCGAGCTTCGTGGGGGACGTCGGGGCGGTGCGCTTTTTAAACCAAAAGTACGGCCCGGAGTCAGAAGAACTCAAGAAATACGAATTTTCCAAACAATACAACGACGCCTACGCGCAGCACGTTTTGCGGGGCGGCAGGCAGCTAGACAGTCTGTACGCTACGTTTAAGAATCAGAACCCCGATCCTTACAAAGACATATTGAAAGAACGGATGATTAAAGCGATCGTGAGCAGCGCGGATACACTACTAGAGCGAAAGGCTACGTTGAGTAAAGCCAAGGACAGACCGAAAACCAAACTGCCTAATAACGCGTACTTCATTGGCTACCAAACCTATAAATCGAAGCAAAACACGTTTCAGCAACAGTTTGATAAAAAGTTTGGCCAGGATTTTAAAAGATATTTTGCCTATCTTAAGCAGAAGTACCCCTCGCTGTGAATAAGCCACCACATAGCCATGAAAATGAAACACAGCTTAATCAAATACATGCTGTCTCTAACCACACTGCTGGCGGAGCTGGGGATGAGCGCTTTTCATCCGCTCGATAATTACCGTCAGGTGCCGAACAATAGTTTCGGCACGGGCGAAAAACTGGAATACCGCGTTCACTACGGTTTTATCAATGCTGCCGAAGCCAAAGTCGAAGTGGCAAATTCCGTCACGCAAATAAACAACCGACCCTGCTACCGGGTCAACGTATCGGGCCGCACGGTAGGCGCCTTTGACCTGGTGACGCGCGTGCGCGATACCTGGCGATCGTACATCGACACGTCGGCGATTCTGCCCCAGATGTTTCAGCAGGACATCGCCGAGAATAAATTCCGCAAGCAGGAAACCGTACTCTTCAACCACGGCAGCGACGTAGTGTACTCCGACGACAAGAAAGAAAAGAAGTCTTTCAAAGTACCAAACAACATCCACGACGTCATCAGCGGCTATTATTACCTGCGGACCATGGATTTCGAACGGATGAGTGAAGGTCAAATCATTGAAGTGCCGACATTTTTCGGCGGCGAAGTGTTCCCAATGAAAGTAAGGTACCGGGGCAAGGACGAAATTAAGACCAAGTTTGGCCGGATTAAAGTACTTAAACTCAATCCCGTTATGCCCGACAACAAGTTTTTCAAAGGTAACAATTCAATCCGCATTTGGGTATCCGACGACGACAATAAAGTACCCGTGAAAGTAGAAGTGGATCTATGGATCGGAGCGCTGGAAATGGATTTGAAGGGTTTTCGAGGGTTGAAGAGTGAGTTGGATTGGAGGTAGTTATTTAGCCCTATGAATCCACTTCCGCCATTCTTGAAGCTGCCGTAATGGAAACGGCAGCTTATTTTTTTTAATGGAGATAAAAACCCGTTTTTCCGCGCCGAAGCTTTCGTAGAAGCGGGCGATGCCAGCTGCTTCGGGACTTTCAAAATCGAAAGTATGAAGCGCTCCTGCAGCTTGCTGAAAGTACTGATCCAGCAAAAAAGTACGGGCGTTGCCCTGCCGACCGATCGCGTCGGCAGCGTTGAAAATGTAGATTCCTGTGCCGT
Source organism: Cytophagales bacterium (assembly GCA_038242095.1). Taxonomy (GTDB): domain Bacteria; phylum Bacteroidota; class Bacteroidia; order Cytophagales; family Spirosomataceae; genus Persicitalea. The sequence goes on along the minus strand of JBBSSJ010000008.1, from coordinate 29,108 downwards.
TATTTTCCAGAAACATAACGCCCGCGCGGATTTCTCCGTTAAACATAACGTACTGGATTTTTGCTTTTTTTTGTTTCAAAAGAACTTCCGCCAGCTTACTGAATAATGGGAAAGCATATTCCTTTACACCCTGGATTTTGGGCGCATGATTATCTCGAAAAAGTGAAAGTAGCGGTCTGGCGTCGGTGGAAATTATGATTTGCCAGCCTTTTTTAATGCTTCTTTTGAGATTATTCCGGCGATCTATCTTGTAACGAGCGGCGATCTGAGCGTAGGTTGAGTCAAGATCGAGCCAGTGCGTGGTCTTTTCTACAAAATGAAATTCTGAAAAGTGGACTAAGGCTTTTTGCAAAACATTCGCTTGCAATGGATGAAACGCGTAGTCCGAGATGTAAGAAAAATGCCGACCCAACGCACCCAAAAATGCGCTTATTTTTTCCGTCGAAAGCGTATTACCTGAAAAGATGCCCAGGTACTGACAAAACAATGGCTGCTGTAAAGTCGTCAAGCCCCATTTCTTCCTGATGGGCAGTGGCATGACGGCAAAGTATCCAGAAGCTTTTTCTGAGTTGGGCAAATCGCCAGTGGTATCCTGCGTACTATTAGCCGTCCACTGATCACTGTCCGCTATCGAATTGTCCACAGTCAAACCTTTCCAGCCCGGTGAAACTACATCGAGGTACCAGGTGTAGGCATAAATAGTCAAATGCGGCGAGCGGTCGATCAGCGCATTCCAGGCCACGTCGTCGATTTGATGGCGGTGCAGGAGGACGGGCGCACGCACGTTATTTGAAGTAGCTCCGTAGTTTCTGCACCGTTTCGTCCACGTCGGTGTCGGTGCCCATCTGCTCGTTGATGCTTTGAATGGAGTGGATCACCGTGCTGTGATCGCGGCCGCCGAAGTGGTAGCCGATGGATTTAAGCGGCAAGTCTGTGTATTCCTTGGCCAGGAACATCGCCAACTGACGCGGGTAAACGTTTTCTTTCTTGCGGCTTTTGCTCTTCATATCGGCGATGGGTACCTCGAAATGATCCGCCACAATTTCCATAATTGTGTCGATCGTCACTTCCTTTTCTTCGTTCATCACGATATTCTTGAGCGTATTCTTAGCAAGCTCGACGTCGATTTCGCGGCGGGTGAGCGAGGCTTGCGCCATCAGCGAAACAATGACGCCCTCCAATTCCCGCACGTTGGAATTGACGCTGTGCGCCACGTACTCGATCACGTCATTTTCAATAAAAATCCCTTCGGATTGCAGTTTTTTCTGGATAATCGCGATGCGCGTCTCAAAATCCGGCGTTTGCAGGTCGGCGGTCAGGCCCCACTTAAAGCGCGACAGCAATCGGTCCTGCAAGCCTACCAACTCGCGCGGCGGGCGGTCGCTCGTCATGATAATCTGCTTGCCGAGTTGGTGCAAGTGGTTGAAAATATGGAAAAACGTATCCTGCGTTTTCTCCTTGCCCGACAAAAATTGCACGTCGTCGATCACCAGCACGTCCACCTTCATGTAGAAATCGTTGAACTCCTGCAAGACGTTATTTTTGATGGAATTGATAAACTGATTGGTGAATTTTTCGGACGAAACGTACATTACTACCTTGTCGTCGAAGTGATTACGGATATAATTGCCAATTGCCTGGACGAGGTGCGTCTTGCCTAAACCTACCCCGCCGTACACCATCAGTGGGTTGAAGGCCGTCAGGCCGGGCTTCTGGGCCACTGCAAAACCGGCCGAACGCGCCAGACGATTGCAGTCGCCTTCGATGAAGTTGTCGAACGAATTGTTTTGGTTGAGGTAGGTGTCGAGTTGCAGCGAATCCTGGTCCTTGGGAGGGACCGAGCCTTGCCGCGGATCGTTGCGAAAATTGTCGGGGCGGGAATTTTGGGGCGTCTTTACCGTGGGCATGCTCACCGTCAGCGGCTGATGGCGCTCGTTGCCGGTGTCAACGATGATCGAGTACTCGAGCATACCGTCGCGTCCGAGCGAATAATCGAGCGCTTCGCGGAGCAAATGCACGTAATTGTCTTCCAGCCACTCGTAGAAAAATTGACTCGGCACCTGAATCGTCAGCACCTTACCGTTCAGTTTGAACGGCTGAATCGGCTCGAACCAGGTTCGGTAGCTTTGGTCGGGAATGTTTTCCTTGATGATTCTAAGGCACTTATCCCATACATGATCTACTTCGCGCGGAGGAGCCACTCTTTCTAAGGTAAAATTTAGCTGGTTTGGTGTCATGTTCAATTTTCGGCGGGGGGCAAATATAGTAAAATACCCGTGTGTGTACCCTGGAAAAAGCTCCTGAAATTACCAGCAAAATTTTCATAAATCAAGCCGGTCGGTAAATCTAAAGGAATAATGCAACGGGGCGAAAGCCTGAATCAGATCCAGCCAAGACTGACGTAAAAAAAATGTAATATCAAATGCGTAGCTTTGTTTGATCTGAAAAAAACGACCTGTTTTATATAAAATATTTTTCGTATGGAGCCCTCATTTTTTGCCGATTTTCCCAAGTCCGACAAGCCTGCCTGGCGGAAAATGCTGGAAAAAGAACTGAAAGGCCGAGCCTACGCGGATGTATTGCACCAGGTAACGGAATCGCTGGCGGTGGAGCCTTACTACGTAGAGAATGAGTTGACGGAACAGCCTGAATACAAAGACATTCAAACCAGTCAGCGGTCCCTACCCGGCTGGTTGACGGTGCCCGTCGTACCCTTTGACGAGCCCGCCGAAGCCAACCGGATCATCCGGCAACAGCTCGAACGCGGCGCGGATGGCGTGTGGCTGGACTGCGGCTCTACCCCAACCGCCCACTTGGAACTGACTAAAACGCTGCACGCTGTTCGGCTGACCGACACGCCCGTTTTTCTGGACACGCCGGAGCCCGCGCCCGCGATCATCAAAGAACTTACCCAGGGGTCGAGCTACTACCTCAAAGGCGGCATTGTGCACGATCCGCTGGCGCATTGGATGCGGACCGGGCAGGAATTTCAGCCTGCGTTCGATTCCATCGCCGAGGGTATTACGCTCACCAAGGCGATGCGCGAGTTTCGGGGATACAAAGTTGAGAGCCACGTTTTTCACGAAGCCGGGGCCGACGTCGTGCAGGAACTGGCCTACACGCTGGGGTCTTTCGTCACGTGTATGGACGAGCTCACCGAACGCGGCGTGTCGCCACTCCTGGCGGCCAATCGCTTTGTGTTCTCTGTTTCGGTGGGTACGGAGTATCTCACCGAAATTGCCAAGCTGCGTGCCCTGCGGTATCTGTACCGGAAGATTACCCGCGCCTACCAACTTCCCGACGAGCTTTGCCAGACCTTCATCCAGGCCCAAAGTTCGCGGCTTTACCAGTCGGGTTATTCGCCTCACACCAACATGCTCCGCCACAGCAGCGAAGCTATGAGCGCAGTGATGGGCGGCTGCGACGCGCTAAGCACCTTGCCCTACGACGCGGGATTTGCCGAATCGGAAAGCGAGTTCTCCGAGCGCGTGGCCCGCAATATTTCCCTGGTCCTCAAAAATGAAAGCTACCTCGACCAGGTAGCCGACCCGGCGGCGGGTGCTTATTATCTGGAAATGCTGACGCTAAAACTGGCTGAGGCGAGTTGGGCAGTATTTTTGGAGATAGAAAAAGATGGCGGCTTGCCCCGCGCATTCAAAGAAAGTATCATCCAAAACCACATCGAACACGCCTGGAATCAAAAAATCGCCGGGTACCAAAATGGCAAGGTAATGGTGGGAGTGAATAAATTCAGAGAGAAGGGTATGGAAATCGCTACTCCTGAAAATCAGCAAAACGAAGATCTGTCGCCGAACTGGGAGTACGCACTGCTGAGATCGAGATCGTTAAATGAAATTGCCCAAATAACGCACTGACATGAAACCGGACTTTTCTGATGTAAAAATTCACATGGGCGCGCCCGAAACGCCCGCGCCCGAACCTACGAAACCCACGCCCACTTCGGAAGGCATCAAACTGAAAGCCCGCTACGGGCCAGAGGATTTGCTTGATGCGCCTCAACTCGGCTACGGCGCGGGTACGCCGCCCTACCTGCGCGGGCCTTACGCCAGCATGTACGTGCAGCGGCCCTGGACGATTCGACAGTACGCGGGCTTCTCGACCGCTGAGGAGTCCAACGCCTTTTACCGCCGCAACCTGGCGGGCGGACAAAAGGGCCTTTCCGTCGCCTTCGACCTGGCCACGCACCGCGGTTACGACTCCGACCACCCGCGCGTGGTGGGCGACGTGGGCAAGGCAGGCGTCGCCATCGACTCAGTCGAGGATATGAAAATCCTCTTCGACCAGATTCCGCTGGATGCGATGTCGGTGTCGATGACGATGAACGGTGCGGTAATTCCGGTCATGGCGTTCTATATCGTGGCCGCCGAAGAGAGCGGCGTGGCGCTGGAAAAGCTCTCGGGCACGATCCAGAACGATATCCTTAAAGAATTCATGGTGCGGAACACCTATATATACCCGCCCGCACCTTCGATGCGGATCATCGGCGATATATTCGCTTACAGCGCGCGATACATGCCCCGATTTAATTCGATCAGTATCAGCGGCTACCACATGCACGAGGCGGGCGCGCCCGCGCATCTCGAACTCGCCTACACGCTGGCCGACGGCTGGGAGTACCTGCGCACGGGGATGGGCGCGGGGCTGGACATCGACGGCTTCGCGCCGCGGCTTTCGTTTTTTTGGGGGATTGGCATGAATTACTTTATGGAAATCGCCAAGCTGCGGGCCGGGCGGGTACTTTGGGCCAAAATCGTGAAGCAACTCGGCTCGCAAGACGCCAAGTCGATGGCGCTGCGGACCCACTGTCAAACCAGCGGCTACAGTCTTACCGAGCAGGACCCATTCAACAATGTAGCCCGCACGATCGTGGAAGCCACGGCGGCGGTGCTGGGCCACACGCAATCGCTACACACCAACTCGCTGGATGAGGCGATGGCATTGCCGACCGATTTTTCGGCCCGCATCGCCCGCAATACCCAACTTTTCCTGCAGTACGAAACTGACCTCTGCGCGGCCGTCGATCCCTGGGGCGGCTCGTATTACGTGGAGTACCTTACCAAAGAATTGATCGAAAAAGCCTGGGCGCTGATCGAGGAAGTGGAAGCACTGGGCGGTATGGCGAAGGCCATCGAGACGGGCCTTCCCAAAATGCGTATCGAAGAAGCCGCCGCCCGCAAGCAGGCCCGCATCGATTCTGGCAAGAATATCATCGTGGGTGTCAACCGCTATCCGACCGACGAGAAGTCCGAAATCGACGTGCTCGACATCGATAATCAGGCCGTGCGAGAGGCCCAAATCAACCGCCTGAACGAGATCAAAGCCACCCGCAATCCTGACAAAGTAAAAGCGGCCCTCGCCGCCCTGACGGCCGCCTGCCGTGCCTCGGGTGGTACCGATATGGACAACAATTTGCTGGCTTTGGCCGTGGAAGCCGCCCGCGCCCGCGCCACGCTGGGCGAGATTTCCGATGCGATGGAGGTAGTTTTCGGGCGCTACAAAGCGACCATCCGCTCCATTTCGGGCGTGTACCAGGCCGAGGTATCCGACGACGAGAATTTCAAGCTGGCGCGGCAAATGTCCGACCGTTTCGCCGAACTCGACGGGCGGCGGCCCCGCATCATGGTCGCCAAGATGGGACAAGACGGCCACGACCGGGGCGCGAAAGTAATCGCCACGAGCTTTGCCGACCTGGGCTTTGACGTGGACATGGGGCCACTCTTCCAAACGCCCGAAGAAGTGGCCCGCCAAGCCGCCGAAAATGATGTGCATGTAGTAGGCGCGTCGAGCCTAGCAGCCGGACATAAAACGCTGGTGCCACAGCTCATCGAAGAATTACGCCGCCTGGGCCGCGACGACATCATGGTCATCGCCGGCGGCGTCATCCCGGCGCAGGATTATCAATTTTTGCAGGATGCGGGCGTGAAGGGTATTTTTGGGCCGGGCACGGTGATTTCTATTGCCGCCCAGAAGATTTTGGCGGAGTTGATGGCGGAGGGGTGAACTGTGAACTAATCGGTTAACTTTGAGTCATGAAAATCAATTCATTAGTTATTTCCTTACTACTGCTGTCCGTCTCCTGCAAAAAAGACGGCATCACAGCAAGGAAGACTCTGGATCTTAGAAAGTTCACTATTGATGTTCCCGGCTCATGGAAGCCCATAAGTAAGCTAGGCTACGACTCCTACGTGGGGGGCATAGAGATGAGTAAAAACCAGGAAGTAAGCTTCGATTATGGCTGGTACTCCAATCGCTTGAACGTCGATGCAGCCACGCATGACATCAGAATGGCGGTTATAGACCAAAAGAAGGCGAAAATCGTCAAGCCCAAAAAAACGGGTAAGGGAACGACTGGAGTTTATTTTGAAAGCGTAGATAAGAGCGGAATAACCAGATTCCAAATCAGCGGAACAGACTTGACCGAGCAAAACCAGCGCCATTTTCTGGCCGCTACTGAAACTTTGAAATTTAAGGAATAAACCAATAAGCTAGATTAATACCAAAGGTACTTACCTCAACAAAGCCTTCCCGCTCCCCATTTTCTCCGGCCAATCTTCCCCTACCAATTCCATTCGATAAAGGTACATCCCGGAAGCCACTCCCGCTGGAATCCAAAATATTTCGTTGCCTCCCAGATTAGGTTTTTCTTGCAGCGTAACGATCGACTTTCCGTTCAAATCATAGACCCGCACGCGCCATAATTCGGGCGCGTTTTTTCCTTCTAATTCCAACGAGAACTTTACCCAAAAATCAGCGGGGTTAGGCGAAGCTGTGGCCGATATAACGCGATTAATTTCCGCCACCCGAAAGTGGATTTCATACGGAGCGGCAGCATTACCCGCCAAATCGCGGCCCGTAACGCGCAATCGATAGGTGCCGGGCGCAAGTTGTCCAAAATCGTAATCGGCACCAAAGTCGGCGGAAGACTCAGCCGTTGCGCTGGCTTTCTGCAATGGAATCGGCGTTTCCGGGCATTGGGAACAAGTATTCCATAAATCCACTTTAATTCCGGTGGTATCGGAGTGGAGCGAATAAGGATTAGAATCTAACAAATGTACCTGAATAACAGGGCGCGGTGCGACGGCCTCGCCGTCGGCTAGCCGATGCTCGTCCACCATAACATCGAGCAGCGGCGGGCTGCGGTCGGGCGCGACGGTGTAGATCAGCTCGGCAATATTGTTAGCGTAAAGCTGTTCGGGAATTTTCTTAGTATTAAAGGAAACAAGAATCCGATGAAAGCCGGATTTCCTCTGCGTGGCTTCCGAAAAATCCAGAGCGTAGCGCCTACGGGCCGCAAGCGGCGGAATCATCAAGGTGCTTTCTGAAACCCGATTTTCGTAAAAATGCCTGACTGCCACCCGAATCGAATCAGTGAAAGGAACGTCGGTGATGTTTTCAAAAGAAACGTTGGCCTTAAAGGAATTTCCTTCGTCCACTTCTTGCGGATAATCATCAGATGACGCAGCTACGCCTTCGGGTAGGGGAGAGGTTTGGTTGGTACCTTTGGGATCGTAGCGGAACATTCGGGAGGCAGTGGCCGCGTCACCCGCCAAGCGGACGCGCCAGTAAATGGTTCGGGGATTTTGACCAATCAATTCAATGGATTTTTTTACTAAAATAGCATCAGATTTGACCGAATCCAGTTTGGTCGGGGTCCCAAATTTCGGGTCTTCGCTGTATTCGAAAATTACCCATTGGGCAACGCGTCCCGCCGGAATTTGCGCCACGAGCTCGATTTTGGGTTGAACAAACACTGACCCGTCGGAAGGCAATAGCGGGGTAGCTCCGCCCTCAGCGATTTGAATCTGGGTGGAAACAGCGTTATTGGTTTCGTCTTCCTCGGCGATCAGGTTATCAGGATCGATCCGAAACTCCCAGGTTTCGTCGCCGCCTTGCCGGCTCACGTTCGGAACCAGTAAAACCAGTGAATCGCGTAAAGCCACCGCCGGGCGATCGTATCGATAGGACGCCAGCACCCGGCCCTCTTTTTTTCTTAAAATTGAAAACGAATAGTTCTTTCCTAACAAGCGCCCGTAGTTGGCCACCTGAGCGATGATGCGCAACGAATCGTCCGAAGCCGATATTTTCTGGCCTTGCCGATTGGTGACGCTAACCGTCGCAGGTACCCAGGTGTAGTCGGGCCGGGTGGCAGGGAATATCTTGATCGCCGGATCGCCTTGCAAGCCCATTTGCTGGGCCGTCACGCGGTCGCTCAGGCTGGGATTACCCAGCATGGTGCGCCGGATCCCTTCTCGCATAATGTCGCCGAAGCCTCGACTGGTGAAAGCCGGATCGGCTAAAGCTTCGTAGAATGAAGTACTATGCTGATGCAGCGCCGCCGTAAAACCAAGATGCGTGTGCGCTACAAACAGCACCGCGCCGCGCTTGGGCGTCATAATCCAGTCGGTACTAGTGGGCGGGCCGGCGAAATAGAAATTACCCAGCGCGCAGCCATTCACAATCACGGCCGGGTAGCGCCCCTGATTACGGTAGCCGAAAGCATCTTTGGACACTTCGCCAATCTCGATATCCGTAATATTCAGGCTGGAATGCCCGTAGAGCGTCATGAGTGCCACCCCTTCGTTGATGATCGGCGCGATAGGAAAACGCTCGATGTATTCGTCTGTCTTTTTGGAAATCGTCCGCAAAGCCGGCGCAACGGAAAAGGAATTAATCTCGTCGGCGTAGGCATCCGTAAAGTTGCGGAATTGGATCAACTCACTGGCTGAACGACCGCCACTGAGGTGCAGCACATTTTTGCGCCAGGGCGCGGCGGCGGGCGCGGCTTCGTGCTCCTTAACTTTTTGAAAATAATCCCACACATTTTGGGCGCGGTAGGCATTGAGCCGCCCGATGGGTACCAGCGGGGTGTAAGGATCGGCAGGATCGAGCGCCATGCCGAGGGCCAGATCAGAATCGGGCCAGCCCGCACTGGGTACCATGTCTTCGGCGCGGGCGGTAGCTTTCTTGCGGACGATCTGCGGCGAGCGCGACTGCCCGACGAGAAACACGTACTTGAGTTTGGCGCGGTCGTGGAGCCAGCGCATCAGCCGTCGCATTCCGTTGGGGCCGGGCTCGCCGTAATTGAATTGGTCGAAGATATCGGGCGCGTCGATGACCAGTGGCGTAAAACCGCCGCCCGCCGCCGAGGCCCGGTAAGCGGCGTAATCGGCAACGGGATCGGTACTTTCGGCGACTGCTTTGCGCACCAGCGGATGCGTGATGATAAGATAATCGGTAGCGACTGAGTCAATGGTGTGGAAACGAACCGGGCGCATGCCGATTACGGATAGCGGCTTCCTAACAACCAAGACGGGCAAGCGTTCGGCGGCAGAAATTGCGGCTATCTCCCCTTCGTATTGGGGCGCAAGTTGCCGAGGTACGCGCGGATTAGAAATGTCGAAAAAACGGGCATTCCTAGCGGAATCTACGTTTGCAATGTTTTTGGGCTCGACGTAGAGTACTTTTTGGGTAGACTTAGTGAAAGCTGAAAGCCGCTGCGGGTAGGTCCAGGAAAGATAAGAGGCCGAAACGCGGTCGTTGGTGCCACGCGGCACAAACGTCACAAGCACCTGCCCGGCGCTGTCCAGATCCTCGGGCAGGAGACTAGTCTTAAAAGTTTTGGTGTCATAGTTCTGCCAAGTTATTTCGCCCAGTTTACGCTTTGGTTTGAGATCGGTGCCCGTCCAGATTTCTACCAAATGCACCCCGGCAAAACGACCTACGAATAAAATATCCAACGTCGCTTCGCTGAACCGTTCCCGCAGGGGATCTTCGGTCGGTAAACCCAATGCGCCCGCCCAAATATTGCTACCGTGAATATAGCCTGTCCAGCCCGTACCCGTATCACCGAAAGTGTTGAGGTAACCATCGTCACCGCCTGCCCCGAGTGGATAAATCACTCCGGCCGAAAACTCCTGCGCCAGCACTTGCAGTACTTTTTCCTGATGATAGGTGGCTGTTGGCTTGCTGACGTTAGTAGCAAGCGAAGCGATGCGTTTGCCCGGCAGACCGTCGAGTCGCCAGGTCAGGAAGTAGGTAGCGGTGTCGGAGTAGAGGCTGTAGTGCGGTTGCGGCATGAGCTCGGGCTGCACGTAGAGTAGCGTATCGAGCAAGCCATCGTTGCGCTGGCCGTAAAATTCCAGATAGTCGGTGGCGTCCAGTCGCCCGTCTGCTTCACCATTCACTTGGATGGCCACTTCTTGCCCCCGCCGGAAAAGCTGCAGCGATTGGGCGGGGATTTTAGTTAAATCAAAACCCTGTTTTGCCAGATCAGGGGCATTCAGTCGGTACCAACCGTCCTGCGTGGTGCCCAGCCTCAGGTACTGTTGCGCCGGACGAATCCATTCGTTGCCATAAGGGACTTGGGCGTGGGCGATCGTGCCCAGCAGTAGGAAGAGGAGGAGTAAACCGTAGCGCATTTGCGTTATTTTGTGCTAATCAAAAGTAAACCTAAATTCCCGAAACAACGGAGAATCCGGGATGCGATTAGCGAAATTGGTCCGACGGTCGTAATTTTCGGACCTTATGCTTCCAGAATCCCTTACACGGCTCAACAAGTTCATCAGCGAAACCGGCTTTTGCTCGCGGCGCGAGGCCGACAAGCTCATCGAGCAAGGTCGGGTGACGCTCAACGGCCGCCCGGCGGTATTGGGCGACAAGGCCGGACCCGCCGACCTAGTCGAGGTGAACGGTAAACCCATTCGCGCCGCTGAAAAAGCCTTCTTGTATCTGGCTTTCAATAAGCCCGTCGGCATAACCTGCACCACCGAACGGCACATTCAGGGTAATATTATCGATTACATCGGCTATCCCGATCGGATTTTCCCGGTGGGGCGGCTTGACAAGCCTTCCGAAGGACTTATTTTTCTGACCAGTGATGGCGACATCGTCAATAAAATTCTGCGGGCGGGCAATCAACACGAGAAAGAATACGAGGTGGCCGTCGACCGACCGATTATGGCTAATTTTATCAGGGAAATGGAAGGCGGTGTGCCAATTCTTGACACCGTGACCCTGCCTTGCCAGGTGAAGCAACTCAGCCGACACACATTCCGCATCATCCTAACCCAGGGCCTCAACCGTCAAATCCGGCGCATGTGTACCCAGCTCGGCTTTACCGTAACGCACCTGAAACGTCTTCGCATCATGAATGTAACGCTCGAAGGTCTGCCCGTAGGCAAATGGCGCGAACTCACATCTCAGGAGATGATGGAAATTAATAACCGGATTGGTGCTTCTGTCAAAACAGAGGAAGGCTCTTTGTTTGATGATGAATGATGAATTTTTTACTCTTTCCCCAAAATAAATGACTGACGTACAAGAATTAATCGACCTGCTTGATCTGGAAAAAATCGAGGAGAACATTTACCGGGGCGCCAACTACCAGGCACCTTGGAAGCGCGTTTTTGGCGGACAGGTTTTGGCCCAGGCGCTCAACGCCTGCCAACGCACGGTACCTGCTGACCGATTGGTGCATTCCATGCAGGGGTACTTTATTTTGGCGGGTGATATTAGCCAACCCATTGTGTACGAAGTAGACCGTATCCGGGATGGCGGTAGTTTTAGCACGCGCCGGGTCGTGGCGATTCAGAAGGGGACGCCGATTTTTAGCATGGGTGCGTCATTTCAGTCGGTGCAAGAAGGGTTCGATCACCAAATCAGTATGCCCAGCGTGCCCTCAGCGGAGGTGCTGGTATCGGACGAGAAACTGGCGGAGGTGTTCAAGGATGCCGCACCGGTGATCTACCGAAACCTCACCTTTCCGCGGCCACTCGAATTCCGGCCCGTCGAAAAGCTGAATCCGATGTCGGGCAAGGCCCACGCGCCTTTTCAACATGTGTGGGTAAAAGCCAAAGGACCGCTGCCCGACGACATTCGGGTGCACCAGACGATTCTGGCCTACGCTTCGGATTATAACCTGCTCACGACGGCTACCTTGCCGCACTGGGACAAAGTGAATCCCAACGAACTATTCCTGGCCAGCCTCGACCACGCCATGTGGTTTCACCGCGATTTTCGCATCGACGAATGGCTGCTATACGCCCTCGACAGCCCGAGCGCGTCCAACGCGCGTGGCTTTACACGGGGCAGCGTGTTCAACCAGGCTGGACAGTTGGTGGCATCGGTGGTGCAGGAAGGGCTAATCCGGGAGCGTAATTGAGGGTAGTTAACGGGGTCGGTACGCCGCAGCGGCTCCGTGGCGTTGTTAGGCGTTAGGTAGTTAGGTAGTTAGGTGGTTAGGTTGTTAGGTTTTGTTAAATCAAAATCTTGCGCTTTCGTGGAAGAAAAATCTTTCACCAATAAATCAAACGTAATCTTCCCCCAAACCAAAATACAAGGCACTGCCTTGACGACGTAGGGCTGGAAGTATTCATTTCGAATAAAACGCGGGAAAAGGTCGGTGGCGGCCAGTACCGTAAACACAAAAGCCAGCAACATCAGCACCAGATTTTCAATTTTGGGCGCTTGGCCAAAGTACCATAGCGCAACGCCGCTTGCCGCGATAATGAAGGTAGGCGACTCGGCCTTGTGGTTAAAAATCACGACCCACACCAGCACCGAAGCCAGTAGCAATAGCCGAAAAGTATACTTCTGATAAGCTTTAATGCGAAACAAAGGCAAACAAAATAGGACGACGCCCACCACGGTAACCAGTGTTTTGTTCACCGGCCAGCCGAACCATGTTTTGAGCCAGGAAGCTACTGAAAGTCCTTCCGAAGCAGAATGGTCGTTGGCGAGGAGATTCGCCCAGCTTTTGTACAGGAAAACTAGCTGGTCCCAGTCTACCACCAACAGCGGTACGAAGGCAAAAAGCACGGCCCAGGCAATAGTCGTGTAGGTAAGCCGGATTTTATCAGGATAAAGCAGGTACAGCGCCAGCGCAACGATACCAAATGGCTTGATAAATGAAGCGCAGACCACGCACAACGCCGCCAACCAATACCTGTCACGTTCCAGCAGACCGAAGGTTAGAGTCAGTAACCCGGCGATCAGGCCGTTGCTTTGCTCGTTTTGCAGCGAGGTAAGCAATTCGATGAATACGAAAAGTAAGATTAATCCTCTATGCCGCAGGCTGATTCTAGGCAAATAGTACACCGCGAAAACCAGTAGCGTACTGTTCGCCAGATTCCAGAGCGTTAGGCCCGCAACGTTAGGTAATAAGGCAAAGACTGCGAAAAAAAGTGCAAAAGCCGGGCTGTACTTATAAAGATCCCATTGCTCTTTTTCGTAGAGAATGTAGAGATCTTTGTCCTGAATAAGATGGAAGAACGACTGCCGGAAAATAACGTAATTATTGTAGGTAGTGTATAGCACCCCGTCCGGCTCGAACGTTTTCAGGTTAGCAAAATAGGCCTGCAGACTGGCAAAAACCGCCACCGCCACGAAGAGCAGCATGATGGCCTTTTTGTTTTCAATCAATCGGTAGAGCAAAGCCATTTTCGGAAGTGTGTTACGCCAATTACGTTCTTGACGCCCCAAATCTAAACAAAAATTAAGCCTACCAGATCGTCCCCAAGCTAGCTTCGGCGCTTTCCAGTTCAAATTTTAAAGTGCCGGTGTACCGTTTTTGGGGCTGGAAACGCTGCTGGACGTTACTTTGTCGGATAGCCGCGTCGAGTGCATTTTGGGTAGCCAGCAGCGCTGCCGCCGATGGCTGGTGAAGTCTCCTTTTTGAGCGATCGGCCAGGTCGGCGTCCCACAGGCCCGCCGCGTGCCAGTCGTCGAGGTGATCCCAGTTGGGACGATCGATGATGGGATACAGGCACACGCCCCACAATGGCACGCCGGCCGCGATGGCGTGGCGGCATTCCCGGCCGATCATATCAAACCATTGCGGTCGATGCTCGCCGGGATGGCTGGTTTCACTGAGCACCACCGGGCGGTCGTAGCGGCGGTGTGCCTCGTCCAGCAACACCGAGAGTGTACGCCAGCGCGCGTCCATCATGTGGTCGTGCCAGCCGATGCGGCCACTTGTGCCCGCTTCCCATTGATTATTGTAGTAGTAGTTGAAGCCCAGCAGATCCAGGTACTCCGGCTGTCCCCCCAACTCGGGACACATCCGCCCGCCCAGCATGTCGACGGCCTGGTATTGTGAGTCGTGAAATAGGGCAGCCTCCATAATCTGGCCGGGCGTGGCACCAAAGGGCGGCACTACATTGACGAGCGGCTCGGTAGTCAGGATACGGACGCCGGGATCGACGGCTCTCAGCGCTTTTACGCCCGCAATATAGGCCCGCATAAGCGCATACTTTACCTCCCAGCCGTTATGACGGCAATAGGGCGAAGTGCCCGCCACGTCGCCACCCAGCCAGGCCATGAAGCTCACCTCGTTGATGGGCGTCACGATCAGGGTTTCGCCGGGATTTTCTTTCTTGTAAAATAGTGCGAAAGCCTCACAGAGCGCCGAAAATCGGCGTGCAAAGTGCGGATGCAACGGAGTGAGGTCGTCGGGATACCCAAAATGGCAAATGTCCCAAACCTGCTGAATCCCGCTTGCCCGACCCCCCGCCAGCATTTGGCGTAAAGTACTGAAATCGTAATGGTAAGGTGTCCGTTCGACCTGGCTCCAGCGTAATCCCTCCCGAACCGTTGCGATCCCGAAAGGCCCGAGCCGGGCGTAATCCGGCTCGATTTGGGTCAAGTGGTCGGTGACGTGCAGGAAGTCTACCCGGTCGCCGTGCGTGTTCAGTTGATCGGTACACTCATAGCCGCCCATCCAAAATGACTTGAAGGGATTCCTAATTTCTTGCATATCATGCGGTTTTCTCTACGAAACTTTAAGGGCGGCCATCACCGGATTGGCGCGAAGCGGACGCTCGTTTTGCTGATCGAGCGTAATCCGCATGGCTTTGTGCATGGCGGCGTGGGTGTGATCCCAGGAATTATCCGCCAGAAACCTATCTACCTTTTGAAGCCACGCGGCTTTTTCGGTGTCGGCCAGGATGCGATCGATGGCGTCCACAAATTCGGTAGCGTCTTTGCCGATGGATACAAGCTTATTTTCGCCGTAAGGATTGACAACATCGCGGATCGCAGTCGATACCACGGGTTTGCCTCCGGCCAGATATTCGGGTGTCTTAGTCGGGCTGATGAAGCGCGTAGAGTCATTGAGCACGAACGGAATGAGTGCTACGCTCCAGCCCGAAAGGTAGCCGGGTAACGCGTCGTAGCCGCGCGCACCCAGGTAGTGAATGTTTTTATTTTGCGGTAAAATGGCCGGGTCGATCTTGACGATGGGGCCGATCAGCATGATTTGCCAATCGGGCCGGGCGTCGGCGATGCCCCGGATTAGTTCAACATCGAAACGCTCATCGATAACCCCGTAAAAACCAATTTTCGGACCGGAAATTGCCGCTTGATCCGCCGGTTCACAAGGCGTGCGGGCCAATGCGAAGTGCTCTTTTTCGATGCTGCTGGGGAAACAATACGTGTTGGAATGTTGCTTCTTTTTGGATTCATAGAGCGAGAAGCCGCCCGTAAACACCACATCCGCTCGCTCAAAAAGCTCGCTTTCCAACCATCTGAGTTCATCAGGGGCAAATTTGAAGGCCGACAGCTCATCCATGCAGTCGAAGATTGTCAGGCCGGGCTCGAGGTGGCGCGAGAAAGTCAGCGCCATGGGGGTATAATACCAGAAGGTGAAGTCGGCGGCATTTTTATTGATAAAAAAGAAATCCAGCAATTCCCGCAGTTGTGCGTTTACACCTTCACCGCTCAATCCGTGCGGCAAGTGCGGAACGCACACCCACAGATTGGGTGCTCGCCGCGAAAACGTGAGGTAGGCCGTGTCGGTAGAGCAAAAGATGGCCTCTTCCAGAAAATACACAGCCGTATGCTCCGCAAACCTTGTGAGCAAGTGCTGGGGGCGCTGGTAAACAAAATCCCAGCGCAAGTGCGAGAAACAAAGTAAATTCTTTGGCGTAGAATACATATATGGGGTCGGGAAGTAAAAATTAAACGAATTTCAAAACTACTTTTACTAAAAACTATGCCAGCCATCGTGGGAAGTTCAACCGCCCGGAAACGCACTTGCAGCTGAAAATAACGTAATATTCATAGTTACATATAGAAAATTTATTTGTTGATATCCCGTTTTTATATGCAATAAAAATAGCGGTGTAAAATTCTCCACAGTTTAACATCCCCCGTCGGGCTCAAAAAAGCCCAAAAAACAAATTGAGTCATCCGGTTGTGGTTATTTTCCCCGCTCAAAGCAACCATTTCACCGTTGGCCCCATCTTGACCCTGTGTTCAGATTATATATTTTTACTTAGTAGTCGTTATTTCGTTAAGGACCTTACGCTCCATTATGCTTCACTTCTTCTTACGCACCGGACGCTGGCTGTTTGCCTTCGTCTTCCTGATTACAACAGTCGGACAAGCTACCGCCCAAACCGCCCCACCCGCCACTAGTGGCTTGCGCGGTACCATCAAGACCACCAAAGGCGAGCCGTTGCCTTTCGCTGCCATTTTGGTAAAGGGTACCGACATCGGCACCATCTCCAACGAAAACGGCGCGTACCGGCTCGAACTCAAACCCGGCTACTACGAAGTCATATATCAGTACCTGGGCTTCAAAAACGGCATGAAAGCTTTCACGATCGAGAATAAAGTGGAGGTGTTCGATCCGGTGTTGGAAGAGCAGGTCTTCAACCTCGGCGAGGTGCGCATCGGCAGCCGCGACGAAGACCCGGCCTACACTATTATGCGGCGGGCGATCGCCAAGAGCCGCTACCATTTTTTGCAGGTGGAGAGTTTCAAGGCCAAAGCCTATTCCAAAAGCTCTTTCGTCGTAACAGATTTACCCCTGGAATTCTTGTACAAAAAAGAGTTGAAGGAAGTCGAAAAGGAGTCCAATTTCAAGAAAGGCGTACCGATTCTGAACGAAACGGTATCGGAGGTAACTTTCCGGCAGCCTAATAACTACACACAGCAGATTATTGCCTCGCGCAATAGTCAGGACCAGAATTTTTCCAACGCCAACGCTTATTTTCTTACCAGTTTTTATCAGCCCACGGTCGTCGAGGCGGTGTCACCGCTGTCGCCCCGGGCTTTCTCTTATTACAAATTCGAGTATCAGGGTTCCTTTCGAGAGAATGGCGTGGAGGTGAACAAGATCAAGGTAATCCCGCGCTCCTACGGCGAGGGCGTATACCGGGGCACGATTCAGATTATCGAAAATGAGTGGAGCATTTACCGCCTCGATCTCGAAACGGTCAATACCGGCTTTACGATTGGTGTCCGGCAACTCTACAGTCCGGTGCAGGGCGTTTGGATGCCCGTCAACCAGAATTTCCGCGTGGCGGGCGGCATTTATGGACTCAAAGGCAAGGGTGAAATGGTGATCTCGCAAACTTTTCAATCCCTCAAAATCAACCCCGCTTTCCAGCCCGACATCGTGGTGCTCGACGCTAAAAAAGAGAAAAAGGAAGCCGCGCAGATGGGGCTTACCAATCGCGAAATCAAGACCGAAAACCTTGACGAACTGATAAAAAAACAGAAGAAATTCACGGCCCGTGACCTGCGTAAGGTGATGAAGGAATACGAAAAGCAGGATCTCAAGGAGAAGGAAGACAAAGGCCTCGACATCGACATGAAAAACACCCGCCGCGACTCCACCGTGGTAGATTCGCTGGCGTCGCGGCGCACGATGGCGTTCTGGGATTCAATCCGCACGGTGCCGCTCACCGTGGCCGAGGTCAAGAGTTATACCAGGCTTGACAGCATCATTATCGTCAACGAAGGGACCAACGCGCAGCGCGACAGCCTGAAAAAAGCCAACCCCGCCGACTCGACCAAAGCCAAAAAGGGTAATGGTAAGCCCGGTAATTTTCTGGGGGAACTGCTCACGGGCCACACTTTCCGGCTGGGCGGCAAGAAAAGCCCCTGGCGGCTCGAATACGTTAGTCCGCTGCTAGGCGCGCAGGTCAATACCATCGAGGGCTACGTGCTCAATGGCGGCGGTTTCAAGCTTAAATACAAAACGGGTAAGCACCAGGATGACAAAGTAGTACTCAACCTGGGCACCGACGGGGCCAAGGCCTACACCGTCAGGCAAAAAAGTGAGTTTTCGATCAACGGGCTGACGCGCTACTCCTTCGGCCGCAATAAGTTGATGGCGACGGGTGGGGCCGACTATGCCTGGAAGCGGAATACGTTGAGCTTTTCGGGCGGGCAGACCGTCGCGCAGTTCAATCCCGACAGCCCCATGCCGCCGCTGCTGAACAGCTTGACGACGTTGCTGCTGGAACAAAACTTCATCAAGAACTACGAGAAAAACTTCGTCCGGCTGGACTTCGGTAATACCCGCGAAATGGAACATTTTGGATTAAACGCCAGCGTCGAGTACGCCGACCGCCGCGCGCTATCCAATCTGGAAAATCTCAACCGCTACCGCCTGTTCGACTGGAAGCAGCGTGAGTTTACGTCCAACATTCCCTTCAACGAGGAGCGGCTTGACGACTCCGGTACCCTTTCGCCCGAAATGCCCGATAATAAAGCCCTGGTGGTGGGCGTGACGGCTTACTATAAGCCCTGGCAGACCTATCGCGTGCGCAAAGGCAAGACGACTTTTTACGATGATGATTCCCCCAAACTCTCCGCTACCTACCGCAAAGGTGTGCGCGGGGCCTTCGGCAGCGACGCCGATTTTGATTTTTTGCAGGTGGGGATCGCCCACGCATTCCCGACCGGCGTGCGGAGTAAACTAAGTTATAAAGTGGCGGCGGGCTCGTTTCTTAATCGTAAATCGGTATACTTTCCCGACTTTCAGCACTTCGCAGGTAATCAATTTTTCTTTCTTTACGGCGATCCGGTCGGTAGCTTTAGGATGCTCGATTACTACCGATTCAGCACGTCCGACCGCTTTCTGGAAGCCCATGCGCTGCTCGAACTCCGGCAGTTTTTGCTAACCCAAATCCAGTGGTTTCGCGTAAAAGGCATTAAGGAGAATTTGATCGTCAACTACCTCGCCACGCCGACCTCCCGCAATTACACCGAGTTGGGCTACGGTCTTGATGTCGGTATCCGCTTCCCGTTCCGAGTTGAGGTCGTCAACAGCTTTCAGGACTTTAAGTACCAGGATACCGCCTTCCGCATCGGCTTTACCCGGAATTTTAATTTTGGAAAATAAAATATTTTTCCTTCTACGAAATGTTCGTAGCTTTACGAAAAGATCGTAGATATGGAAAAATTAACGTTGCAGGAAGAGGAAGCGATGCGGGCCGTATGGAAAGCGGGTGAAGGCAGCATCAAGTCATTCATGGAGCACTACGAGGAGTCGCCGCCATACACGACGGTGGCTTCGACGGTCAAGAATCTGGAAAAAAAAGAATACGTCGAAAGCCGGGCCGTGGGCAACACGTTGCTGTACACGCCCCTTGTTTCAGAAGAAACTTACAAACAAAAATTTCTTGGCAACGTCGTGCAAGACTACTTCGCGAACTCCTACAAGGAGCTCGTCAGTTTTTTTGTGGAGAAAAAGAATATCACCGCCAAAGAATTGCAGGAAATTATCGGACTGATCGAAGGAAAGAAGAATTAATAAGAGCGTTTATTTAATCATCCCCAAACCCATTCGCTATGCCTTCGATCCTGGAATATCTGATGAAACTAAGCGTCGGCCTGGCGGTGGTTGGGTTGTTTTACCACTGGGTGTTGCGCCGCCAAACATTCTACAACTGGAACCGCTGGTACCTGCTGGTGTACGCCGCGCTGGCTTTTGCGTTGCCGCTGGTCAATTTAAACCAGACCGTCTCACAAAGCAGTTCCAACCAAGCATCATTTTTCAATCACGTACCGGCTTTACCGTCATTAGCAATCGCGGAAGTGGCGCAACACACCATTCCCGCTGAATTCGTTGAAGAAGAAGTGGTGAGCAAACTGCCGATTGCGGCGGGCGACTGGCTGCTTATTTTGCTGGTAATGGGTATGATCGTTATGTCAGTGCGGCTGGGTTTGCTGTTGATTTGCTACCACCGCATAAAAAGGCAGGCGGCGCTGGTGACTGAGGATGAAGCAGCGGTTTACCACGTCGACCGTAACATCCTGCCTTTCTCCTTCGGAAAAGCCATCTTCGTCAATCCGGCCTTGCACCAACCGCACGAATTGCGCGAAATTATGGCGCACGAGTTGGTTCACGTGCGGCAGTGGCACACGGCTGATATTTTGTTTGCCGAGTTGCTTTGCGTCCTGAACTGGTATAATCCTGCCGCCTGGCTGATCCGCCACGCGATTCGGCAGAACCTTGAATTCATCGCCGACCGTGCCGTGCTGGCCGACGGTACCGACGCCCAGGAATACCAGTATCTGTTGCTCAAAGTGGCGGGCGTACCCGAATTTCGGCTGGCGAATCAATTTAATATCTCGTCACTCAAAGAGCGGATTATTATGATGAACCGCAGCCGCAGCGCGCGCTGGTACCTGATGCGGTTCCTGTACCTCCTGCCAGTCACGGTAGTTTTACTGGCAACTTTCCGCACGGATATTGTCGCGCTGGCGAAGGAAAAGCAAAAGACGGAATCGCCACAAACCGCCCAAAATAGCCAGTACGTGTATATCTCCGGCATCCTGGCTGATGGAGCCACGGGAAAACCCTTGCCGAACATCCTATTAGAAAAATCCAGGCGAGTGGCCATGTTTCTGGAAGGACAAACGCTACCGGAAAGGAAAAATCTGGGTACCCTGCGTACGGACGCGGATGGATTTTACTATTGGAAAATAGATACTAAGGATCAGGAAGAGGAGCGGGTAAACTATGCACTTAATTATAAGATAGGTGAAATAGATTTTTTCGCAGGAGAATTTTCTTTCAAAAGAGGAAATAATCCACTATACAATCGGCCTGAGATAACTTTTTTGACACCCGGCCTAATGGATATTTTACGTATGGATCGTTGGTACCATATAGATTTGACTGAAGCGTTAGAGAAAGAAGGCGAATCGGCTTTGGACCCAGCCGTGGTTAAGCAAAGACTACTCAATGAACTTCCGGTTTTCGCCGCCGAACACCAACTGAAAATAGATTTTAAAAAAGCGCACTGGCATCCACAAAAGACGATTACGAAATTTAGGAAGGCCTACTTTAACCAGGAGCGAGACTTGATCGGCTACATTGCGGATATCAAATTTTATCTGAATGGTAAGTCAGTCGACTACCAAAAAATTAACGAGACATTTGCTAGAGAACCGTACCAAATAATGAAAGCCGATGCTGGTTTGAAACAGCATCGGGGCCAGGATGGTGAAGTGTTTTATACCACTTTTGAAGCTTACCAAGATGACCCGCCCGTCGGGCTGGCGACGCCTGAAAACGTAGAATGGCTGCACCCGGACGATCTCGATTTGGCACGCTTGAAAGATGAACCGTATATGCTCGATGGTTTCAGGATGACGTACGGGACAAGTAGTAATCTGATGCCACTGCGCGAAGAAATCACGCGGGTAGCGATCTTCAAAGGGCCCTTGGCTCGATACTACGATAAGGGTCTTGACAAACTTTGGTGGATCGAAACGCGTCCGCCCGCCGAAGTACAAGGGCGACCCGTATTTGCGATTAAATGATAACGATTACGATCGTGCGACGAATACAAAGAATCAACTGCGTAGGGGTGTAAGGTATCCAAACGCGTCGCTTAGGCTGAACAAGGATTGCCTATTTCGTTCATCTGATGAACCAAAAATTTTGTCAGAAAATCGGGGTAGCGTAATTTTTTTCATTGGTAATTGATTGTAAAAAAGGAAGCCTCAGCTGAGGCTTCCTTTTTTTTGTTCAAATTCCAAAAAATCATTAAGCCATTTGTACCGTGCTTTCCATTACTTTCTGGCGCACGTTGCGGTGAAAAGATGCGATCACCTGACCGTGCAGGTAGGGGTATAGCTTTTTCTCGCGAAGATAAGAGCGGGTACTGCCCCGGTAGGTGGTCCGATGGATGATACGCGTGTGGCCCTCGGCGGTTTTCTTAAAGTGCAGTCGCTGGCTGCCTTCGGTTTTGCCACCCTCGATGTACGAAAACTCGATGTACTTGTGCCGGGTATCGACGCGCACGATCTTGTGCGCCACGGCGATATTGATTAATCCCCAACCCAGGCTGATGTTCAGAAACACGACCTGTCCCTCGCGCAGACCGTCGTAAGCGTCTTTCAAGTAGGTCAATGCGCGTTTTTTTCGACAGTAGAGGCAACCAAAGCTCACCATCCTACTTCGCCAGGTTTCGCGCGGCGGGATGGTCAGGTAAGTATCCCACACGGTGGCGAGGTCGGCTTTTACCAAAAAATCCTTGGTATGGACATGGTAAGAATTATCCTCATCGGGACGGTAACAAGTCGATTTCAGACGATCAAAATCAGCTGATAAACTCAGACCTTTTTCTTTGATATAAGCGCGAACCGTTTGGGACTGAATGCGTTCCGGCTTAATGAAATCGGGGAAATGCATCGACATATAGGCGGACAAATTAAGCGGAAGGCAGTAGGATTGGTTGACTGCCTGATTAGGTTTACAGTTATTAAAAGGCAGTTTAAGCAAGATTTACCTTATAAATCTGTAAAAAATGAGCTTTTGTGCTCGCCCGGTTTGATACGCCGACAGCGGTTCCTCTACAAAATCTGCCATCCACCGAAAGGCGCGGGTCAGATATTTCGAGGGTACGGAAGCAATCGGTCATTGACTCATCAGCAGACTGCCGCCGCTCAAAAATTGAATCATACCTGACTGCAACAACAAACTTCTCGCACGAACGGGACTTCCTCCGATCGTGACTGTGTGCCCAGCGTTTACCGTAACATCGGTATAAGCCGTAGGTACGCAGCCGCAGGTCCAGGTCGATGGGACATTCCAGTCGCCGGAGGCCGCACTTGATATTTCAGAAAATACCTGCACATTCGCGTTGGCGGTTACCTGGCAGCCGTAAACGTTGGTGGCGCTAACCGAATAGGTACCCGCCAGCGAAGGCGTTACGTCCACCAGAGCGAAACTTTGCAGATCGGTACTGAAACTGGAAGGGCCGGTCCATTGAAAGCGGCAGCCGTTGGTCGGGAGTGCGTACAAGCTCAAGGTACTGCCTCGACTTACCGAAGTATTGCCCGTTATGCTGACTTGCGCCGAGGTACTTGTCGGTACATTCAGCAACGGCGAGAATACCCTATTTTGGTTGTTATCGACTATTTGCAAACGGTACCGTCCGGTCGAAGCTGCGTAGGTTTGGTTTCCGCTTAGTACCTGATTACAATCGTACTCGGGAAGCCAGCGGTACTGGCCTCCGCCGGGCGCCTGAAAGGTAAGCTGATTGCTACCGGGGCCGCAAACGACCACCGGGGCGGGCGGCGGCATGGCGGGATAGGGTGTCGAGTTGCTAAAAAAATCGGTCGTCAGACTACTGTTCCAGGCCTCGGCCAGTAAAGTAAGGCCGTTGCCCGTAAAGTGAATATTGTCGGGCGTACGTACGCCCGGACCTTCTAGCGGATCGGTGGCCGGACCGGCATAAACCTGCGCTAGCTGCAACGCGGGATCGCTGCCATTGAGTCCGATTACGTCATTCTGACCGTCAATAACGGGTTGCCAGTTACGTGAATTGCCTCCGACGTTGAAGCGCGATGCCCGCGCCACAACCCATGCCAGGTTAGACTTCCCGCTTAGTGTTCTGCTGGAATTGATGACCGCCCTCAGGCTGTTGCGGTAGCCCGAGCGACTGTTTTCGGAATAGTTATCCAACTCCCCATGATGCCACAGCACCGCCCGATAGCCCTGCTGCGCAATGTAGTTGTTCAGGGCCAGCCGCAAGTTACCGAAGGGCATGCCGGCCGGGTAAGTATAGCCAAAAGCACTAACTGATACCGCGTTGGGGTCGATACTTTGCTGCCAGTTGATCATCCCTGTACCAGACCAACCCGCATTGAAAATCAGCACGGGAACGTTGAGTCGCTGGGCCACCAAATCGCCAAATACCCCCCAACACCAGGCATAGTTGCCAAAGGGAGCCGTTTTGACAGCGGCATCGAGATGGACGAAATTAGGGCAGGGGAGCATGGTGCCCGAATAGCTGACGGGCGTACCATTGTTGGGGTTAATATTCTGGAAGTCGATGCTGCTGACGCGATCGTCGGTAGCACTGGGACCGTTAGGTAGCCCGTCGCCGCCAGTGGCGTTGGATTGGCCCGCCACCACGAATACCTCACCGATTCCCACGCGATCCACGCTTCCCGAGCTTACGGTAGTGCCGTTGAAGATTCCGCGTACTTCCAGCGTATACCAACCGCCCGCTACCGTTAGCGTTCCGTAGAATTGTCCGCCGGTGGGGCTATTTTGGATAGTCGTCCATGCCGTGGCTGTCCCCTGACCCGAAACGCGGGGCACGACCCGCGCCTCTACCTGATCCAGTAATTCCTCAAAATAGCCGCCGATATACAGCGTCGCTTGATTGGCATTGTCCCGCTGAAACACCGCCCGCGAGCTTGGAAAAGTCACCGTAATCTGCGCCAGCGCCGCGAGATTCAATCCAAGTAAAAGGAAAGGAGTAATCAGAATTTTGATGCAGAATCCCCTAATAAAAGCCACCGCACTAAATTGCTCACTACTCATAATTCATCATTCATAACTTATCCATTAAATTCCTACCGCCACTTTTTATACTGATTGATCAGCGCGTTGGTACTGCCGTCGTGGTCGTTGATGGGCCAGTCGTTTTGCAGTTCGGGGTAGATTTGCTGAGCCAATTGCTTGCCCAACTCCACACCCCACTGGTCGAAACTGAAAATATTCCAGATTACGCCCTGTACGAAAATCTTGTGCTCGTACAGGGCGATCAGGCTTCCCAACACGCGCGGCGTTATTTTTTTGACCAAAATCGAATTCGTCGGACGGTTGCCTTCAAATATTTTGAAAGGCGTCAGGAAATCGATTTCCTTCTGACTCTTGCCCGCTGCTTTCAGTTCGGCTCGGACCTCGTCACCGGTTTTGCCATTCATCAGGGCTTCGGTTTGGACAAAGAAATTGGAGAGCAGGATTTTGTGGTGCTCACCCAGCGGATTATGACTAATAGCCGGAGCGATAAAATCGCAGGGAATCAACTTGGTACCCTGATGAATTAGCTGGTAGAAGGCATGTTGCCCGTTGGTACCCGGCTCGCCCCAAATGACCGGCCCGGTTTCGTAGTCGACGGCCTTTCCGTCGCGGCCCACGTACTTGCCATTGCTCTCCATGTCGCCCTGCTGAAAATAGGCGGCGAAGCGGTGCATGTACTGGTCGTAGGGCAGGATCGCCTCGGTCTGGGCCCCGTAGAAGTTGTTGTACCATACGCCCAGCAAGCCCAGAATTACGGGCATATTACGCTCGAACTTGGTGTGGCGAAAGTGGTTATCCATGTCGTGCGCCCCGGCCAGCAATTGCTCGAAATTCTGGAAGCCGATGTAGCAGGCAATCGACAGCCCGATGGCCGACCACAGCGAGTAGCGCCCGCCGACCCAATCCCAGAACACAAACATATTGGCCGGATCGATGCCAAACTCCTCGACTTTCTCCTGGTTGGTCGAAATCGCCACGAAGTGCTTTTTGACCTGCCCGGCGTCCTTGGCTTTGTCCAGAAACCACTTACGGGCGGAGTGGGCGTTGGTCATCGTTTCCTGGGTGGTGAACGTCTTGGACGCGACCATGAACAGCGTCGTTTCGGGATCCAATTTTTCGAGGGTTTCGGCGATTTGGGTGCCGTCGACGTTGGACACAAAATGTACGTTTAATTCCTGCTTGCCGTAAGCTTTCAGCGCTTCGGTCACCATGACGGGCCCAAGGTCACTGCCACCGATGCCGATGTTGACAATGTCGGTAATCCGCTGCCCGGTATAGCCCTTCCACGTGCCATTGCGTACCTGCGTCGAGAACTCCTTCATCTTGTCCAGCACGGCGTTTATCTCCGGCATCACGTCCTCGCCATCGACGTACACGGGTTCATTAGAGCGGTTGCGTAGGGCGGTATGCAACACCGCGCGGTCCTCGGTAGCGTTGATCTTCTGGCCCGTGAACATTTGTTCGATGGCGTCGCCGAGTTGGCATTCTTCGGCCAGTTGCGTCAAATAAACCCGCGTGCGGCCGTTGATGCGGTTTTTGGAATAATCCAGCAGAATATCGCCCAATCGAATCGAAAACTTATTGAAGCGCTTCGGATCGTCGGCGAACATCTGCCGCATATTTTGCTTGGCGATCGTCTTCTGATGCGATTTAAGTTTTTTAAAAGCAGCGGTTTGGTCGAAGGGAATGGAAGGTAGCATGGGGTGATGGTTAGGTTTTGGTTTTAGGAATCATTTAGCCAAAAATACTCGTAATGGCGCGAAGGCGCAAAGCGGAAGAGCGGAATCTTTATAATTCTGGTCCTCTACAAAAAAATATTGGCCTACTTTTGCAATAAAAACATACTTAGCCATCTATCCTTCCAAGCTGCCACCGCCTTTGATGACAGGCGCCCCGGCCCGAATGCCAAGAGATTTATTCAATTTTGAAGGAGTGACGGTCGGAAAGAGTGAATAGTTTTGGGATTTTTATTCCGACATTCACCCATTCACCCATTCACCCATTCCACATTGTCCACATGTCCCGCATTCTGCTCCTCGAAGATGATCCGATCCTTTCTAGAGAAGTTACGACTTTCCTGACCACCACTGGCTTTGTGTGCGATGGCGTCTTCGATGGCGACGTATTTTTTCGGCAGTTGGGTTTAGCTGATTACGACGTTTTTCTGCTCGACATCAATGTGCCGGGTATGAACGGGCTGGAAGTTTGCCGGAAAGTCCGCACGACGATTCCACGACGCCCATCCTGATGCTAACCGCTTACGGCGAAATTCAGGACAAGTTCGATGCTTTCCAGCATGGAGCGGACGATTATCTGGTGAAGCCGTTTCATCTCGACGAACTCTACATCCGCATTATGGCCCTGCTGCGGCGCAGTACGCAACCGCAGGAAAAAAAGGACATGCTTCAAGTAGCCGATCTGGAAATCGACTTGGGCGAAATGAAGGTAAAGCGCGCCGGGCAACCCATCGAGCTTACCCCTAAGGAGTACCAACTGCTGCTTTTTCTGGTCAAAGCCAAGGGCCGTACGGTTTCCAAACAACTCATCGCCGAAGAGGTCTGGGACATTCACTTCGAAACCAGCCTGAACACCATCGAGGTGTACATCAATTTTTTAAGGAAAAAAATTGATAAGGATCACGAAAAAAAACTCATTCACACCCGGCCGGGGTACGGGTACTATCTCAATTTTGAATGAGTGAATAGATTGGTACAAGCAATATTCACCCATTCACTCACTCATTCTATCATTCAAAATTGACCCTCAAGCGCCGCATCTCACTTTACGTTAGTGTTGCTTTCTCGATACTTTTCGGGGTGGCGACGTTGTTGGTGTATTTATCGTTTTCTACTTTTCGGCGGGAGGAATTCAGCGATCGTTTGGAGGAGAAGGCATTGACGACCGTCGAACTTTTGCTCAAAGTGAAGGAGATCGATAAACAGATGCTCAAAATCATCGACCAAAACAGCATCAACAAGCTGTACAATGAAAAGACGCTGGTTTTCGATGAAAACTATAATCTCGTGTATAGCAGCATCGATGATGCCTCCATCCGGTGGAATCGGCAGGATCTGGTTTATCTGAAAAAATACAAACGATTTTTCAGGATCGCCGACGAAAAAGATGTACTAGGAATTTTCTATGACTTCGAGGCAGCCGATTATTACGTGCTGATTGCCGCCGAGGACCGTTACGGCAATAGCAAGCTGGAGTTTCTTTTCTATTCGTTACTCATCACTTTTTTGGCAGGCGCGAGCATTCTATGGGTGTCCACTTACTTTATCATCCGACGTTTGACGAAGCCACTCGACGACTTCCAGGATCGGATCATGCAAATTTCGGCCAACGAACTTAACGCCCAGATTCCGATCAATCCGGCCCACAACGACGAGATCACACTTTTGGCGCGGGCCTTCAACCAGATGCTGGTCCGCATCGAAAAATCCTTTGCCGCCCAGCGCGACTTCACTGCCAACGCCTCCCACGAACTCCGCACGCCAATCAGTCGGATTACCTTCCAACTCGACAACCTCCTGGCTTCCGGTGAGCTGGCGCCCGCCACCCGCAGCTACCTCGAAAGTATAGCCGGTAACGTCAGTCAGCTGACGGAGCTTATCAATTCGCTGCTCTTGTTGGCGCGGACCGGAGCTTCCGGAACGCAGGCACAATTCGAGACCGAGCGCGTGGACGAAGTTATTTTTGCTGCTTATGAACAGGTGAGAAAAAGCTTTCCTGATTTTAACATGAATTTTGAGATCATCGAGACGGAAGATCTCTCGGATGGACTGGAAGTCAAGGCTGTGAAGCCCGTACTTGAAATTGCCATCGCCAATCTGTTGCGAAACGCCTACTAGTATTCGTCGGATAAAACCGCCACGGTAGTCGTCGAGCAAATAAGCGCCAACCTGCTGCGGCTCACGATCAGTAACCGCGGCGAAGTACTAACCGAGCCGGAAAAAACTGATATTTTCCAACCCTTCGCCCGCGGCACCAACGCCCGCCGAACCAACGGCAGCGGCTCGGGCCTGGGCCTGAGCATTGTCAAGCGCATTCTTGACTACCACGGCGCCACGATAACCTACCAGTCTGAGGGTGGGGGGCATCGGTTCGTGGTAGAGTTTCACCTCAGGGCTATAAGGTAATTTTTAAGCACAATTTAAGCCCATCATAAAGCCCGTTTTAAGGTCGCTGACGCACCTTTGCAACGAATCAAAGTATCGTCGCGGCTATGAAGTGGCTTCTGTTTTTCCATTCGTCCTTTCTTCTTTCCTCCTTTTATCCTCTGAAAGCACAAACCTTGCGGCAGAGCGAGGATGCCTTTCGGCAGAATAACCTATTGCTGCTGGCCGAGCAATACAATATCAATGTGGCCGAGGCGGGCGTCATTCAGGCGCGCATTTGGGAATTACCCTATGTCACGGTGGAGCTCAATGCTGTCAATCCGGCCCAGGACCGGGTACTCGATGTGGGGGGGAGAGGGCAGAAGCAACTGGCTGTTCAGCAGTTGATCTACATGGGCGGCAAGAAG